>CAZMRS010000360.1:0-3433 GCA_964568435.1 uncultured Boseongicola sp.
GATATTACGTCGCAGATCGGCAGCAGCGATGTCAGTACGCCCCAATAGATCAGCAATAACGGGCAGATGTTCTGCCTGAATAAGGGTCAGGGCGCGTTTCCCGGCTCTTGCATGATCGCCCTCAAGTCCGCTCTCAGTCACTATTGCTAGCTGGACAGAACGGCAAGGTTCTCTTCGGACAGGCCTCAAAAAGATCGCGTCGACGCGCCCTTGGCGCGCATGCGACTTCATCATTTTAGCAAGGTCGCCCCTTATCACTCAGTGGTCTCAACAACCATAAGCTCACGTTCTGAAGCCGACTTTGCGAGTTTTACTGCTTCCTGATAGCGCGGATCATTATAAGCAGCCTCAGCGGCTTCGACGCTTGGAAACTTTGCGACCACGTTGCGGCGTCTTTCTTTACCCTCAAACTGAATGAAGCGGCCGCCGCGCGCGATGAAACTTCCACCGTGCTCCGGCACCACAACAGAGGCGACTTTGATGTATTCGCCGTAGGTTTCCTCGTCTGTGACGTCGACATGTGCAATCCAAAGTGCAGGCATCTACCCCTCCAATTTTGCTTTGACAGCTGCAATGGCGGCGTCGGCGTTATCAATTGATGCGCCACCACCTTGTGCCATGTCCGGGCGACCACCGCCGCCTTTCCCTCCCAGTTCCGCAACTGCGACGCGAACAAGGTCCACGGCTGAATGCGTGTCGGTCAGATCGCTTGTGACGCCTGCCGCAACCGCAGCCTTGCCTCCAGTATCAGCAAGAAGCAGGACTATGCCGCTGCCAATGTCACTCTTGATTTCGTCAATCAAAGGCGGAAGGTCTTTTCCAGACACACCCGACAGTACTTGAGCTGAAAGCTTTACGCCGTTTACGTCTTCGATTGAATGGGAAGCTCCACCACCTCCCATTGCAACTTGGCGGCGCAGGTCTGCGACTTCGGCCATAAGTGCTTTACGTTCGTCCTGAAGAGCTCTTACCCGATCAATTACATCGCTTGGCTGGGCTTTGAGTGCTGTTGCGACCTCGGCAAGGCGATGATCCTGATCGCTGAGATAGCGGAACGCGGCTTCACCCGTAAGCGCCTCAATCCGGCGCACGCCAGCGGCGGATGCACTGTCGCCCAAAGTAACGAAAACTCCGATGTCGCCCGTGCGCTGTACATGAGTGCCCCCGCAAAGCTCTATCGAATAGGTGTTGCCGTCCGCGCCTTTTCCTGTTTCCGCGCTGCCCATGGAGACGACGCGAACCTCGTCGCCATACTTTTCACCAAAGAGAGCTTGTGCGCCAATCCCGCGTGCTTCGTCAGGTGTCATTATCCGGGTTTCAACTGGGGCGTTTTGACGGATGAATGTGTTTACTTCTTCTTCGACCGACTTCAGCTCTTCAAGGGTAAGAGCCTTGTTGTGGCTGAAATCGAAGCGCAGGCGGTCGGGTGCATTCAAAGATCCGCGCTGTGCGACGTGATCGCCAAGAGCCTGGCGTAATGCTTCGTGAAGCAAATGTGTGCCGGAATGGTTTGCTCGGATTGCGCTTCTGCGTGTGTGATCTACTTCGAGTTGGACTGCGTCACCCACAGCAAGGTTGCCAGAGTCCATAGTAGTTTTGTGTCCGAATAGACCGCCACCAGCGAAGCGCTGCGTATCACTTACCGAACCGCCAGATCCATGAGTTTCCAGACTACGGAGCATTCCGGTATCGCCAACCTGGCCGCCGCTTTCGCCATAAAACGGCGTTTGGTTGACGATGACCCAGCCAGTTTCGCCCTCTGCGAGCGCATCAGTCTTCTCGCTTTCTTTTACGATGGCCAATACCTGACCTTCGGCCAATTCGGTGTCGTATCCCAAAAATTCGGTCGAGCCGAACTCTTCGGCAATGTCGAACCAGATCGTGGCGTCCTTGGTTTCACCGGAACCCGACCAGGCAGCCCGGGCTTTGGCCTTTTGTTCAGCCATGGCTGCGTCAAATCCATCCGTGTCAACGGCAAGGCCCTTTTCCCGTAACGCATCCTGCGTGAGGTCGAGCGGGAAGCCATAGGTGTCATACAGTTTAAACGCAGCTTCGCCCGGAAGGTTGGCACCTTTTGGCAATCCAGCCAACTCGTCGTCCAAAAGGCGCAAGCCACGGTCCAGAGTTTCGCGGAAACGTGATTCCTCAAGTTTCAGCGTTTCTTCAATCAGCGCCTGAGCGCGGGTTAGTTCGGGATAGGCTTGGCCCATCTCGCGCACGAGCGATGGGACCAACCGGTGCATAAGTGGATCGCTTGCACCCAAGAGATGCGCATGCCGCATGGCGCGACGCATGATGCGTCGCAAAACGTAACCGCGCCCTTCGTTCGATGGCATCACGCCATCGGCGATCAGAAAAGATGTGGAACGAAGGTGGTCGGCAATCACACGGTGGTGGACCTTGCCGGGGCCATCGGGGTCAGTTGAAACTGCATTGGCGGTCGCTTCAATCAACGCCCGCATGAGATCAGTGTCGTAATTGTCATGCTTACCCTGAAGTAGCGCGCCAATTCTTTCTAATCCCATCCCTGTGTCGATAGATTGAGCGGCGAGTTCCGTGCGTGAACCGTCCTCAAATTGCTCGAATTGCATGAAGACAAGGTTCCAAATTTCGATGAACCGGTCCCCGTCTTCCTCTGGAGAACCCGGAGGGCCGCCCCAGATATGATCTCCATGGTCATAGAAAATCTCGGACGAGGGGCCGCAAGGCCCGGTCGGCCCCATCATCCAGAAGTTGTCATCTGTCGCTATGCGGATGATGCGGTCATCCGAAAGGCCCGCGTACTTTTTCCAGATGTCGGCTGCTTCATCATCCGTGTGATAAACGGTGACCAATAGTTTGGATTTGTCGATTTCGAAGTCCTTGGTCAACAAATCCCAGGCGTAGGGGATCGCTTCTTCCTTGAAGTAATCGCCGAACGAGAAATTCCCGAGCATCTCAAAAAACGTGTGGTGACGCGCGGTATAGCCAACGTTATCCAGATCGTTGTGCTTACCGCCAGCGCGCACGCAACGCTGCGATGTCGTGGCTCGCGTGTAGTCGCGGTGCTCGACACCGGTGAAAAGGTTCTTGAACTGAACCATGCCGGAGTTGACGAACATAAGCGTCGGATCATTGCGCGGCACAAGCGGCGAGCTATCCACCACCTCGTGTCCGTTTTTCTCAAACGAACTCAAAAACGTCGAGCGAATGTCGTTCAAACTTGTCATGCTGCGCCTTCCGTCACACCTAGCGGGGACGGAATAACGCGAAGACAAAAGGGGGTAAAGCGCTCATAAGGCCATGAAACGCATTCGTTTGATGATGATGCCACAACCGGCGAGGGCTTCCAACGCTGGCTAGATTACACAGCTAGGCAGCGTTACGGGCTGCTCTTTTTCGTTCGTGCGGATCCAGATGCCGTTTTCGCAAACGAATTGCGTTTGGAGTGACC
>CAZMRS010000361.1:0-3430 GCA_964568435.1 uncultured Boseongicola sp.
GGCGACCCGTCATCAGCGTGTTGATCGCTGTATCAAGCCACAGCGTCAGCAATTGCGAGAGCACACTCATGTCCACATAGCGTGCCGATAGAAACAAGAAGGAACCTGGTTTACCTTCGCCATTGACCCATTGGCGCACCGAAAAGGCGTCTCCGGCTTGCGGTAGCATTTGCATCGCTTTGGCATTCACATTGAAGACCGCGCGCACCGATTCCGCCATGCGAGCGGCCGCCGGCGTGCTGATCGGTCCGGCCATCGTATCCTCAACCAAGCGGTGCAAGTCAGAGAGGTCTGCATTCATCAACTCATCGGCAAGTGCCGTGTTGGTGCCCCGTCCAGCTTCCTTCAATTTGATGCAAGTTTCGACAAAAAGCGTGCGCGCGGCGAGCACCCAGAATTGTTCGGAGCCGCCGCCATCATGGGGCACCAGAGACTCCGCAGCCGCATGGAATTCAGCGCGCGAAGTGCAATCATCGAACACGCTCCAGCTTGGGCAGCGGGTATCCAGTGGGTTCAAAATGATATCGCGTTCGGGATCGAAGAAGGTTTCGATAAAGGCGCCGGTCAGGTCGAAAATGACCGCACGTTCGCCTCTTTGTCTGATTTCGAAAAGGAGTTCGAATAGCGCCACGGTCTTGCCGGTGCCTGTCGTGCCGACCAGCATGGTGTGGCTTTGCTCTTTGCGCCAAGGCCAGCTCACGCCTGCAAGGTGCGCAGGGCTGTAAAGACCGGCTGAGGCGAGCGCGTTGCTGCCTGCAAGCCGCCACTTCCAACCCAAATTGCTGCCATATTCGCGGGCGCGTTCATAGCGATTGTGATCTTCGATCTCGCCCTCCAGTTCAGGAAGACTTGCAAGCGATGCGCCGCGCACATGCTTCCTTTGTTTGGAGCGCCAACCGAAGTGTTCAGCGACCCACCAAAAGGCAATGAAGGCAGGAACAAGGCCCCAAGCCGATGTGACAAGCGCAGCTTCAATCGCGCCCTCAAATGCGGTCATTGCCTCCTTCATAGGCGGGTATTCTGTGACTACGCTGATCGGGAACGCGACGATGCTTCCATTGGCCAAAGTGAGATTCACAAGCTTGTCGGGATCGAACTCCATGAACGCGAAGAAGGACGAATAGATATGCATCCAGACAAGGTAGGTTTGGTGGTCACTAAGGCTGCTTGTGACCTCCCAATAGATAAGTCCCAATATCACCAGCAGTGTGATGATCAGCGGACCTTTGAGCCCGGCTGCAAACATGAAGCCGAAGTGGCCAAGGAGCTGGCTTCCGCGGGTGAAGTTAACGAGATTATGCTTCATGGCTGCCCCCTTGTGGGCGCGGCGCAACCAGCCCCAAACGCTCCAGCCGGCGCTGGTACGCCGCGACGGTCTGCTCGCGCAGATCGGGCACCGAATGGTGCGTGAGCAGCGCATCCAAAGCTACCGTGATGAAGATATTCTGGCGAACCGGATCGATCGCTGGCGTGCTCAAATCGGCTTCGGTGTCACGCTGCCAAGCATCAAAAATGCAATCGCCAATTACGATGCTTGAACTTACCCGACGCTCCTCAGCCTGAGCTCTAATCCACTCCGCAATGAGTGGCGTGACATAGGTCACAAAACGATGATGTCTTTGCATGAATTCAAGTTCCTTTTGCTAAAAAGAACCTGATTCACTCCTCGGAAAGCAAGTGCCACTCTGGCACGCGCAATAAGGTGTAGGAAACCGGAAAATTAGGACAGAAATTCAACGCTCTAAGTGAATTCAGCACACTCTGGCACAGTCGATAAAGCCACTGGCACACGACTGGCACAGAAGTGGACATTGTCAAATTCATGAGAAACTTCATGGCCTTACTTGCCAGCCCCGCTGCGTACGGTGTGCTCCCGTTTTCCCACTGCGAGGTCTAGGTCCAGTAACGATAGAGAATGACCTCAAGGGGGACATGATGCGATCAGTTTCGATGGAGCGAGAGCAACAGAGCAGACCACTGACTTGGACCCCGAGACGCTCTTCCAGGGCAAGTATCCCAATCAAGACCCACCCCTGATAAGCTAACGGCAAAGAAGTGCGTGCGAGGCAAGGGAGCGGGGTTTGTCGCTCCCGTCAGCCTCGCGCCGCTTTGACCTGTTGGCGCTCAGGAGTGCATGCGGTGCCCAGACCGAAAAATGCCGCGCCCGTAGGAGCATCGCAGCATGCGATGCGGGATCGAGCGCGTCACCAGCACCGCTCCTCATCACTTTCTCTTCTTCCAGCAGCGAACCCAAAAAAGGGCAGGAACCGGCATCGGCTCCCGCCCCATTGGACGTTCAGAACTCGTCGAGCATGGCGCCATGCACCGTGTGCACCACACGGCTGGCCAGATGCGCCGGCAAGGCGTTGTAGTCACCCTCGTCCAGGGCGAAGTATCCTAGGTCATTATCTTCCACGACGTGCTGGTCGAAGAAGCTGTGCAAGGCCCGCCGTTCGGCAGTGGCGAGTGCTTCGAAGTAGCTGTTCGAGTTTGATTGAATCGATGCAAGTGCAGTCATGAAATCCTCCTGATATCTGTCGGTGAGACGACAGGAGGAAGGCGGATGGGAGTGTGGCTGGCGGGTCAGGGATCGCCCGCCTGGGCGACCGCCAAGCGGCGGTGGGGGCAACGATTTTGTCGAACTGTAGCGAAGCGAAGGGTCGGCAAAATGGTGGGGCCCCGCCGTCCTTGACGCGCCAGCTGCACGCCCATCATCCTTGAAAGTCCGTGAGCCAAACTCCCCTCCCGTTCGATCTCAGGTGTTCGCGAAAACCAAGGGGAAATCGCTTTCCTACAGGACGGGTGATAGTGCACGTCAGCCGAGGAGAGGGTAATCGGAGGGGAAGAAAGAAGTATCCTCAATGCCATCGAAACGAAGCGCTGTCGCCGCACTCCAGAAACTGGAGGGCGACCGGCTGGCACTCGACCAGCGCAAGAAAGAACTTGAGAAACAGGCTGCTCTTGAATTGGGCCAAGTTATTCTGGGAACGGGGTTAGAAACCTTCTCAAAGAAGGGCCTATCGAAAGTTGCAACTGAACTCGGAAAGCTCGGTGAAGAGGAGGCCATAGAGCGGCTGGTTCAAAAGCAAGCCTCCGCATCACCAACAGCCCAAAGCCACTGAAAGTGAATACGAGAAAGGGCCCTGTCCGGTTTGGACAGAGCCCTTTCTTGGGAGACTGGATGACTGAGATCAGTCGATATCGGGAGCATCCTTGTTTTCATCGCTGTCGCTTGAACCGTTCCCACGCGAGAGGAAGTCGACCTTGTCGGCGAGGATCTCGGTGCCGTAGCGCGTGACCCCGTCCTTGTCTTCCCACTGGGTGTGGTGGATGCGGCCCTGAACGCTGACCAGCTGGCCCTTCGAGCAATACTGACCGACGGTCTTGGCGAGGCCGTTGAAGCAGGTCACCCGGTGGAACTCGCTTTCCT
>CAZMRS010000362.1:0-3424 GCA_964568435.1 uncultured Boseongicola sp.
CACAACTTCGACAGAGACATCACCCACGTCCGGCAACGCCACATCCCTGAGCCTCGTTTCTCCATGGTGAACAGGCGACCGCGCTGCCGCGATATCGCGCGCGGCCTCCAGCAACTGCTCTGACCGCGCCTCGGCCTCCACAATCGTCTTCACCAGACCCGCCGCCTCAGGCGTCAAAGTCTCGTCTCCCGCCAGCAATTCCGCCGCACCGCGAATGGCCGTCAAAGGCGTCTTCAACTCATGGCTCACATGATCCGCGTAAGACCGCACCGCCAGCTCACGCGCGCGCAAAACATCCGCCATCCCCAACACAGCCTCACCAAGATCACCGATCTCAGGCGTCCCGTACCGGGCCATCGGCTCGACCCGGCCCCCACTTCGAATGATCTCTGCCCGCTCTCCCAACGCGCGCACCGGCCCAAGGATCAAGCGCCACAACAGCCACCCCAAAATCAACGTCACCAAAAGCGATCCTGCCCCGACCCAGGCAATCGCCTGCCCGCTCGTCAGCCCCGGCGCGAAATTCGCAACAAGGATCAACCCCACAACCGGCAGAAACAGAACCGCCAAAAGCGATCCGCCCAAAACCAGCATCAAGGGAGGGCGCCATTTCGCCCTTACGACCCGACGCATGGCCCCATCCGCAAACCAACACCGTGCAGCGTCTCAATCGCATCGTCGAGCCCGGCCTCCGACAGCTTGGCCCGCAAATTCCGCAAGTGGCTATCCAACGTCCGATCCGACACGATCATCCCGGCGCCCCAAATCGCATCAACAAGTGCAGGGCGCGAAAACACCTGCGTCGGCCGCGCCAATAAACGGGACAGAATGGCAATCTCAGTCGCCGTCAGTGCGACCGGAACGCCGCCAACCTGACAATCATGCGCCTCAGGAGCTAACGTCAATTGCCCACGTGACAACCGTCGGGAAGCTTGCTCTCCTGGTTTCGACCGCTTCAATATCGCTCGAACCCGCGCCACCAATTCACGCGGCGAAAATGGCTTGGTCACGTAATCATCACCGCCCATCTCAAGCCCAAGAATGCGATCCACCTCGTCGTCGCGCGCCGTCAAAAACAAGATCGGAACATCCGATGTCTGCCGTACCGCGCGGCACAAAGCCAACCCGTCCATCTCCGGCATGCCAATGTCGAATATGGCGATGTCAGGCGTTCGGCTTTCCACCGCGACAAGTCCTTCGCGCCCATCGCGCGCCAATTCAACCTCGAATCCCGCGCGGTCCAAAGCCACTTTCAGCACATCCCGAATATGCGGGTCGTCATCGACCACAAGCACGCGCGCTTCCGCCATCTGTCACCTCTATTGTGGGGCACTTTATCTGGCGATGGGCCGGGGCGCGAGGGGATGATGTCGCCCCAGCCCTGTCGCCTGCCTCTCACCGTCACTCTAAAATGCTGCGCGTGAAGACCGCACGCGTCGTTCGTGCAGCCCTCGTGCAGATCACCCTTTGCAAAATACCTCGGGGTCTGGGGCGGCGCCCCAGCAGAAATCTCACCCTCAGAGCCTATGGTGAGACCAAAGCGAACCGCAGATCAATCGCCCGAGCCGCCGCTTCCTTCACAGGGCAAAGCCGCACCGCATCCCCGCTCAAACCAGCACAGCGCGCGTCCATCTCTCCGCCAATCCTGGCGTGCGCCGCATCAATCCAGTCCGGGCCGCCCAAAGCCTCGCGGAGTGCAAGATAAATATCATACCCAAACCTCTCCCAGGCAGCGGCTTCCAAGGTTGCGCAAGCGGACGCACCGGCGTCACAAGTCGCCAACGTCACTCCGACACAAGATGACGGAGTCCGTGTGCTCTGCAGACACGTCACAATCGCAGCGCGGGCCGGATCAACGGCGGCCGCATCGAATTGCCCCTCAAAAGCAGCGAAGTCTTCAAACGTCAGTTCCTGCGCCGCAACAGCAAGTGGAAGCAAAGCCAGAAAGCAACCCAAGACCCATCTGCGCATGTTCCGAAAAACCTCCATTTCACGAATGACCTAGCACGCAAGCGTCGAGCCCCAAAAACAACAGCCCGTGATCCCAACGAACGCGCCCTCTTCCCGTTCGGACCCGCCGCGCCTATAACGCCCGCGACCAAGACGGCCCAAGGGAAAGACACGTCATGCGCAGCGCGACCGTTACGCGAAAAACCGCGGAAACCGATATATCTGTCGAGATCAATCTCGACGGCACCGGCGTTTACGACAACCAGACCGGCGTTGGCTTTTTCGATCACATGCTGGATCAGCTCGCGCGTCACGCGCTGATCGACATGACGATTAGCGCCACAGGCGATTTGCATATCGACGACCACCACACTGTGGAAGACACAGGGATAGCGCTTGGCCAGGCTTTGACCGAAGCAATGGGCGACAAGCGCGGCATCCGTCGCTATGGCAGTTGCCTGCTTCCGATGGACGACGCACTCGTACGTGCTTCTCTTGATCTCTCGGCGCGGCCTTATCTCGTGTGGAATGTCGACCTCCCGACCGCGAAAATCGGTGGCTTTGATACAGAACTGGTACGCGAATTCTTTCAGGCGTTCGCGACCCACGGGGGCATTACGCTCCACGTCGACAAACTGCACGGTCTGAACAGCCACCATATCGCTGAAGCGGCCTTCAAAGCCGTTGCCCGTGCTCTTCGCGATGCGCTGGAAGTCGACCCGCGCAAAAGCGATGCAGTGCCCTCCACCAAGGGCAAGCTCTAAAAATCTCCTGCGAGGGGCTCCGCCCCTCGCGCACCCCGGGATATTTCGACCAAGAAGAAAGCACAGCCGGACATGCTGACCGTTTTGATTGATTATGCCGCCGGAAATCTGCACTCGGCCGAGAAGGCCTTTCAGCGAATGGCGCGCGACGTCGAAGCCGGCGATGTGCTTGTGTCAGATAAGCCCGAAGATATCCTGCGCGCCGATCGGATTGTACTTCCCGGCGACGGCGCATTCCCCGCCTGCATGTCCGAGTTGAAAGGACAAACAGGATTGTTCGACGCGCTGATTGAGGCTGTCGAGACCAAGGCGCGTCCGTTTTTGGGGATCTGCGTCGGCATGCAACTTATGGCGAAGGCAGGCTTTGAGTACGAAACAACGCCGGGTCTTGGCTGGATCAATGGCGAGGTGCACAAAATCACTCCCAGCGATTCCAGCCTGAAGGTTCCGCATATGGGCTGGAACGATCTGGTCATCGATCAGCCACACCCCGTGCTCGAAGGGCTCTCGACTGGCGATCACGCCTACTTCGTGCACTCCTATCAGATGATCCTGGGCGATGCGTCAGAACGGCTTGCGCATGCAGACTACGGTGGCGACGTAACTGCGATTGTCGGACGCGACACGATGGTCGGCACGCAGTTTCACCCCGAGAAAAGCCAGACCGCCGGTTTGCGCATGAGCGCCAACTTGCTGGTCCGTACACCGTA
>CAZMRS010000363.1:0-3410 GCA_964568435.1 uncultured Boseongicola sp.
TGGACGAAATTTGGAAAGGAAGCACCGAGACTCTTCGGATCGCGATACTCGGCACCGTCGGTGCCGTGATCCTCTCCATTCCACTCGGAATTCTCGCCTCTGAGACGATGGTTTCGTCAATGGTTCACCGGCCCATCCGCATCGTTCTGGCATTTGTTCGCGCGATCCCGCTGATCCTGGTCGCGATGCTCATGGTGGGCGCCGTCGGGTTAGGCCCCCTGCCCGGCATTATTGCAGTGGCTTTCCACGCCACAGGCATGCTGGCGAAATTCTACGCCGAAGCGATTGATGGCGTATCCCGTGCTCCGATTTCAGCTTTAGAAAGCGCAGGAGCGGGGCCATTGCTACGGTTGCGACATGCGATTTGGCCGCAAATGGCCCCTGTCATTGCTCGCGACACGATCTTTCGGTTCGAGCTGAACCTGCGCGAGTCACTGATCCTCGGAATCGTTGGGGCAGGCGGGATCGGGTTCTACATTCAGACCTATGTGCGCTCGTTTCAATACGACAAGGCAGCAAGCGTCACGATTGCGGTGATCCTCATGGTTATCGCTATCGAGGCAATTAATGTGGCGCTTCGTCGGCGCTTCACGTAGTCCGTTTTTCTCGCTGTCCGATTTACTTAGGCAAAAATGTCGACGGGCGTTCCATCGCGAACCATCGCGTAAACTTCTTCGATTTGCCGATCAGTGATCGAGATGCACCCCGCGGTCCAGTCCCGCTTGTCCATTGGATCAATTCCCTTTCTAGGTCCCCCATGAATGAAGATATCTCCACCGGGAGATTTGCCCTGGGTCTGGGCAAAAGCGATGTCTGCCTCGTTCGGGTACGAAATGCCGACCGATAGATGAAACAGGCTGTTCGGATTACGTCGGTCAACGACATAGGATCCCTCGGGGGTTTTCCCGTCCCCTTCGAACTGCTTGTGTCCTTCCGGCGCGAATCCAAGCCCCACCGGATAGGTGCGCAA
The DNA here is from genome assembly GCA_964568435.1 of uncultured Boseongicola sp. GTDB lineage: Bacteria > Pseudomonadota > Alphaproteobacteria > Rhodobacterales > Rhodobacteraceae > Boseongicola. The sequence goes on from CAZMRS010000363.1 coordinate 971, forward strand.
TATACCCTCAGCACCATCCAAGACCAGAAGTCGCTCAGACTTGAAAAGACGAACTCGCGTGACCTCTGGGCCGTTGTAGGAGCGAAACTTACTCGCACATCCCGAAAGAAAGGCAGCTATGCCGCCCAAAAGAACGAAACGTCTTGAAAACCTGTAACTCATCGTTGCTCGATGCCCTTTGCGGACAATCTGTCTAGGAAAAGGGTAACGGGAAATTGTCGTAGGATCAATCTTTTCGCGCGGATGAAAAGCTTGTCAGTTGCCGAGGTGTACTTATCGAGAACCATCAACGGTGAACTTGAAGTCTGTCGGATCCCACACCTTTTTGGTGAGCTCTTGGCACTTCGGACTGCATATATGTCGAGAGGCTCAACCACCATAGACATGGCAAGAATCCTTTTCTCTGTCTGGCGTCTCCATCTCGAGCGTGCTGTGTTCCACCCCGTATTTGTGGATCAGTATTGCTTCGATGTGATCTCTTATGGCTTCTGCTTTTTGCCAGTCCATCACTGTGACAACGACATGAGCGTCGATGGCTAGCCTTTGCTCTGCAAGCCGCCAAAAATGTAGGTGATGGACATTTTGTACCCCTTCGACAGACAAAATTTCGCGGACAACATCTGACGCGTCCAGGTTCGGTGGAGCTCCAAGGAGTGACAACCGAAGCGCCTCTCTAATGCAACCAAAGGCGGACCAAAGAAGTAGGCTGGAAAACAAGATTGCAATGATCGAGTCAATTCGCCCTGAACCCGTCGCGAGCATGGCAATTCCTCCGGCTAATGCCGGAAGCAAGAGCGCCAAACGGCCTAACCTCTGTGGCTTTATGGTGCTAATTTTCTGTCGGCGCCACGATGTTGGTGCCGGTATCGGGAGCATCCAAACCTCGATTCCTATCAAGGCGCAGACCAGCACGACTATGATCCAGCTTTGCGCGTGATTGGGAAAGGTTGGGTGCATGACGCCTAAGAATATTATTGAAGCCGACAGAAGCGCGACAGATACACAACTCGCCAGTTCTGTCGCGATTTCCAGTCGCCCGTATCCGAGGACAATGCACTCATTGTCCCGAGGAGCAGTCAGCGTAACAGCCACCGATCTCATCAACATCCCAGCGACGTCCCAAAAGTAGAACACTGCAATGGCGATTAGACCTAGGCTGCCAGAAAAGAAGCCGGCCACAGTCAATGCAAAGGCCAGTAGCGAATACAGCCACTTGATCCAGCTTGCTTGCGTTTGACTACTGGCGGCGCCGGTGAAAATTTCGACTTGCTCGGCGCTATTCATGAATCGACCAAGCATTTCCCGGTCTGGCTCTTCGCCCGGCCAAACGGAAGCTTCGGATCGTTGTGCATCGAAAATCTTCTTTGAACGCCGTGAGAAGTACTCTCACCTTGCTGCCCACATCCGCGGAGTGTTGGACCTGGGGATCGTTGAATAAGATAAAATTGGTATCCCAAATTTTCCTCCGATCACGCCCAAACATCACTGTACAACTTCTAGCAACTAGAGGTTCAAGGGGATTTGTACCAACTCGGGCCACGCATGGATAAAATCACAGCTGGGAGCGCTTGGTGTTAGTCGAAGAGCGGCGTGTCCGCCGCAGTAACTGCAATCTCAGGAAGCCACGTCATCAATTGTGGGAATGAGATTAGTGCTGCGATTAGTAAAATCTCGATTGCGACCAGAGGTACAGCACCACGATAAATATCTGAGAGATGGATGCCCTTCGGTGCGGCCATCTTTGCAAAAAACAGTGCATAGCCGAAGGGAGGTGTCAAAAACGAAGTTTGCAGAGCAAGTGCGATCAGACCCGCGATCCAGATCTTTGCAAAATAGGCGGAGCCGACATGGTCCGCAAAATCAAGATCGGCAAAGACAGGCATCAAAATCGGCACAAAGACCAGCAACACTTCAATCCAGTCGAAGACGAAGCCAAGAATGATAACGATGCCCAACAGGATCGACAGCATCTCCCAACGTGAAAGATCAAAGGTTGATATCCAACTGAAAATGACGTCTGGCCCCCCCACAAGGTTGAAACTCAAGGAGAAAACCGTCGCACCTACAACGATGAAGAACACCATCGATGTCATCGTAGCTGCCTGAACCGTGACTGAATTGAAATTCGAAATCGACAGGCGCTTGCGGAACACCGCAACCAAAAGCGCACCGAACACCCCGACCCCTGCCGCCTCGGACAGCGTTGCCAGGCCCGATATGATGCTCAGCGGTATCGATGCGATGACGGCGACTGCCGCGAGTACAGTTAATACATCCGCCCATATGTCGCCCATTGGCTCCGCGACACGTGTTGCCACGACCTTCCGCAAGGTGGTGGCGAAGAAAATCGAGAACGCTGTGATCATCAGGAGAACCGGCACTATGAGCGCGACGTACATCAATCCGATGCGGAGCTGAAAAAGGTTAGCAACGAAGAACA
>CAZMRS010000364.1:0-2219 GCA_964568435.1 uncultured Boseongicola sp.
GTACACACGAACGACGGGGCCGAAGAGAATTGGGTCCGAGACCTTCATCATTGTCGCTTTGAGGTGCAGCGAGAAGAGGGTGCCGTCGGCTTTGGTGTCCTCGATCTGTTCTGCCAGGAAGGCGCTGAGCGCTTTAACAGACATAAAGGTCGCATCAACAACGGTGCCTGAAGGCAGGGTATAACCGTCTTTCATAAGCGAGACGGTGCCGTCGTTTGCCGTGAATTCGATTTTGGCGTCGCCCGCCTGGTCGGCCGAAATGGTTGCGGATTTTTCGTTTGAGAAGAAATCGTTGCCCGACATGGACGAGACTTTGGTTTTGCTGTCGGCGCTCCAGGCCCCCATGCGGTGAGGGTTCGCTTGGGCGAAATTCTTAACGGCGGCGGCCGCGCGACGATCTGAGTTGCCTTCGCGAAGGACCGGATTCACAGCGGACCCTTTGATGGCGTCGTAGCGCGCACGAACAGACCTTTCTTCGTCGGAAGAAGGGTCTTCCGGGTAGTCGGGCAGGGCGTAGCCTTGCGATTGCAGTTCTTCCACTGCGGCGACGAGTTGCGGGACAGAGGCGGAGATGTTTGGAAGCTTGATGACGTTGGCGTCCGGTGTTTTCACAAGCTGACCAAGTTCAGCAAGATCGTCGCTCTGGCGCTGGTCCTCGCTCAAGTGCTCGGGGAAGGCTGCCAGAATACGGCCGGCCAGTGATATGTCTTTCATACCAACGGAAACATTGGCTGCACCCGCGAAGGCGCGAATGATAGGAAGCAAAGATGCAGATGCGAGTTGCGGCGCTTCGTCGACTTTTGTGTAGATGATGTCGGGTGAGTTGGTCATGGGGACTCCCTCCGGAACTGAAATGTTGAGGGTGCCATATTCGGTTTTTCGACCGGCGTCGACCGCAATCTGCATACCGTTGTATACTGTGCGACGAATTGACCGCGACCCATCCACGCGGCCGGATGCGTCAATTTAGCGTCCTGGCGATGCCCTCGACGACGGGACAGTCTGGCAGCTATAGTTGCTTAGTGCGCGAGCAAAGCATGAGCTGGAGACGTTGCGCGCTCCCGCTTGCTGCGGGCAAAGAAAGGACCAAGAGATGTATAAGAAAATCCTCGTACCGATGGCGCTGGAGCACGATCTTTCGCCAAACACACTCGCTATTGCTCGCACGCTGTTGGACGATGGCGGCGAGATTATCGCGCTTCACGTGCATGAGTCGCTTGATGGTTCTGTGGCGGCTTACGTTGACCCAGAAGCGATTGCAGAAGGTCGGACAAAAGCAGAGGCGCTCTTGGTTTCCAAGACGAAGGACATGGCCGGGGTCACAGCAAAATTGGTCGAAGGGCATGCGTCGCGCTCGATCATCGATTTCGCGACGAGTTCGGGAATTGACTGTATTGTTATCGGCTCGCACAGACCCGGTTTGAGCGACTATTTCCTTGGGTCAACCGCGTCGCGCGTCGTGCGCCATGCGCCTTGCGCGGTTCACGTTTACCGCGAGTAACCAAAGCCAGTCATCCTCTCTCTTTGCGCGCTTTTTCTGGAAGCGCGGCCGCAAATCTGCCTGCAAGTGTGTCCGGTACGAGGCCGCGATTGGTCAGCGTGTCTATGGCAAGTAGCGCCAGATCAAAGCTGTTGATCGCACCTGTCGCAATCAAGGCGAGGTGGCGCAGTTGGTTGTGAGTAAACTCCGGGATTCGAGCCGGGTCGCGGATATAGATCGCGTCGCCTTCGATCCATTGGTTTCTGTTTGCACTGCGATTGAGGTGATCGATCTCTGAGTTGGGAATGACTTTGGTCGTCGCCGGTGACAGCTTGTGCAGTGTGAACCCGGCAGCGCGCATCGTGCGGTCAATATCACCGAACAAGGGTTCGTCGAGGTAGAGCCGATAGAAGCGGACGCGTGGGATTACGACGACCGCTTTTTGAAGAAGGCGAGTGGCGTTTTGAAGAATGGTGTCTTCAGCGCCCCGAGCGTCGATCTTGATGAGGTCAGCGTGATCGACAAGATCGTCCAGCTTATGCGTGTTGACCGCCTCTTCTGATTGAATGCGGATGTTTCCTTCGGAGCGACCGAGGTAGCGAATGGCGCTATCATGGGGAGCAAACAGCGACGTCAGGGCGGGTTCTTTTAGGGTGTGGAGTGTGGCGGGTTGGCCGTTTGCGATGACTTTCGTGTCGTAAGAGTCTGATTCACGGGCGGATTTTTGGAGTTCCTTGGT
>CAZMRS010000364.1:2230-3384 GCA_964568435.1 uncultured Boseongicola sp.
GCGTCGAAACCCGTGATCTCGCATTGCTCAGACATCCAGAGAGGGGCGTATGGGGCCGTTGGGGCGGGGCCTGGACCGATATCAACGACCTGTGCAGGGACTCGCAGGTTTAGGGCATCGCCGAGGACTTTTAGTGCCGGGAGCGGCGTTGATGTGTCGTCCCCACGTGGACGCCACCCGGGGATAGGCGCGGCGTTGGTGGAGATGTCGTGTTTCTTCAGCAGTCCGTGAAGGTAACTTCCGCGACGCGGTTGGTTGTTCATTTTCTCGGCAAGCCGCGGCTTGAGGCGGCGCGCCCAGAAATGCACAGCGCGGGTGTCTTCTGTGAGCCAGTCATTGATGTCAAAACGGCTTAAGAGCATCTTGTTGCGGTCGGGGAAAGAGACGGGATAGTAGGCGACCTTAGGTGCGGCGTGGGAGATTTCTCCTGTCTTTTCAAGGGCTTTTGTGAGGGCTCCGGGTCCTGTTGCGCCCCATTTCATGTCGCCCAAGGCAGTTTTGTCGGCGCGTGCTTCATCGTCAAAGAAGGCGAGAAGCTCGGCCAATGCCGGAGAGTTTTCCGGGAGCCGCAGGACAGCATTGCATACAAGACCAGGTTTTTCGTAGCCGAAAACGTGATCGGTCGGCTGATCGAAGGGCCGATGACAATAGACATCGGCATCCACCCAAACCTCATCGGTTTTTTGCATGAGATGGAGCCGCCAAACGTCCGCATGGATCGCAGGACTTCCTGTGCGGGTATGCCTTAGAACAGTTTCGGGATCGTAAACAGAGCGCGCGTCTGCCGTTTCGACGCCCTGGGGGACGTTATCGATCGGCTCGTAGCTATAGAGCGTCGTGCGATGACCGGCGTCTGCGAAGGACTTGAGGCACAGTTGTTCAAGCCAGGACAGCCGCCCACCAATCCAAAGGCTTGCAATGTTCTTTTTCGTGCCGCTCATCCCGCCGTCCAAAGATGGTTGTTACGCATTTATAAGCGGCTGGCGCGGAGGTGACAGGGGTGATTTTGAATACTCAGCAAGTACCGAGAGAGACGCAGGAACACCGCGCGCCAAACTGGCGTTGAGTGTTCTGCATTTGATTGATGTACCCAAAAAGCCGATGTTTTGGCTTTTAATGGAGCGGGCGATGAGATTCGAACTCACGACCCTAAC
>CAZMRS010000365.1:0-3378 GCA_964568435.1 uncultured Boseongicola sp.
TGAAATATCGTTCTTCAGATATTTGTTCACGAAGGCGATCAAATAGTCGGCCTCTCGAAATCTGAGAGGCTGCGAAGATACGCTGCATGAAAATGATGATGATCTGCTGGATGACCATCAGAAGGCCCGCCCAGGCGAACAGTCGTCCTACAGTGTTCGCGAACCCTTCGAGGACGCGCACCGCACCCCACATGACGGAATTTCTCCAGATTCCGACGCCCGTCAGAACAAGAAACGCGGTAAAGATAACGAAAAACAACTCAACCGATCCACCGTAGTAAATGAACCGCATCAGCGATTCTTTGTTGGACCAGTCCAGCCATAGCCCCGGGTGGGTCAGCGCATAAAAAAAGTTGTAGAACGCCAGCCCGATACTTTGAACGATCCAGACAAGGAATTCCATTGCGCCCCCTTTGAGTTTTGCTCTGGTCGAGCGATCAAGGGCCCCAGGAGGGGCCCTTGAATATCACAGCACGGCTTAGCCGAAGAGTCGACTGCGCTGTTCGACAAAGATTGCCTCGGAGATCGAACTCCAGCCCGCCAGAGCGCGCATCGCGCCCTGATAATCATCGAGGATGCTTGCAAAGAGGTCGTCTTGTGCCGCTTCGTCCAAAACCTCGCGTGTTCCTGCACCCAGTGCGTCCCAGATCGAGTCGCTGAACTGGTAAGCGGTCACACCGCCGGCTTTCAGACGTCCGAGCGCAGCACCGTTGTTCATCTGGTACTGGCTGAGGTTCCACACGTTGGCATGCGCAGCCGACACCTCAATCGCTGCTTGCTGCGACGGTGTCAGGCTGTCGAATACGTCGCGGTTCAGCGAAACAGATAGACCGGCGGCAGGCTCGTGGAAACCTGCGGTGTAGTAGAACTTGGCGATTTCGGAGAAACCTGCTTTTTCGTCTGCCCAAGGACCGATCCAGTCGGTTCCGTCGAGCGCACCAGAAGCCAGTGCCTGATACACTTCACCGCCCGGAATGTTCTGAATGGATGCGCCGAGTTTGCCCAGCGCCGCGCCGCCAAGGCCCGGCATACGGAACTTGAGACCTTGGAAGTCTTCTGGCGTGTTCACCTCTTTGGTGAACCAGCCGCCGGCCTGTGTACCGGTATTCCCGGCAAGGAACGGCTTCAGGCCAAAAATTTCGCCAAGCTCATCGTGCAGCGCCTGACCGTTGCCTGTGTAGTACCAGTTGTTCATCTCGGTCGCGGTCATGCCGAACGGAATCGCGGTAAAGAATGCGAAGCCGGGATGCTGGTTCACAAAGTAATAGTCGGCGGCGTGGTACATGTCGGCCTGACCAGCGGTTACAGCATCAAATACCTCGAATGCGCCAACGAGTTCACCTGCTGCTTTCACGTCAACGGTCAGTTGACCGTCAGTGATCGCAGTGATGTTGTCAGCGGTTTTTTGTGCAGCGTCGAAAACGCCAGCAAGACCGCGACCCCACGAGGTGACCATCGTGAGCGTCCGCTTACCTTGTGCGTAAGCCGGTGCTGCAAGAGTTGTTGCTGCGGCAGCTGTGCCACCGAGCGCTGTGTTCTTTAGGAATGAACGACGATCCATGTGGTAACTTTCCTCCCATATAAAGCTGTCCACCCAAAGGGCGGACGGACCGTTGCAAGTGTGAGAGAAGCTAACTCGGCAATCTCGAAAGGAAAATACCCAGAACCGGTTAGTTTCAGGGCAGAATGCACGTTTTGTCAGCGGCTGAACGAAAACTTATGAGCAATTTCGTCTTGTCGGTTCGTTCTGAAGGTGCGATTCGTTGGGTGGGAGTGAGGAATGTCGGATCAAATCCACATCAATGAAAACCGAGTGACACAACGCTATCGGCGCAACTTCTTTTTGCTCGCCGCAGCACCACTTTTGCTGGCGATGGCTGCCATTGCGATTATTGTGACCCTCCAGTCTCGTGCCCTAGCCGAACGAGAAATTGCCTCGCTTGAGGAGCAACTCCTCGAGGCCAAAAAGGAAGAACTCCGCAACTATATTTCAATCGCGCGCACCGCGATCGGAGCCACATATGGCAATGCCTCTCCGTTCGACGAAGAGGCGAAGCTCGACGTGATGCAAACACTCGCAGCGATGATTTATGGCCAGGACGGGTATTTTTTCGTTTTCGACTACGACGGCAAAAATCTGGTTGCGCCAAGGCAAACGCAGTTGATTAACGAAAACTGGCTCGACCTTTCGGACCCCAACGGCGTCCCGATCACATCGGAAATCATCAGGATCGCCCGGTCGGGTGGCGGCTATCATAGCCACTTGTGGCGCAAGCCAACAACTGGCGAACAAGCCGAGATTGTGAGCTACGTCATCGGCCTGCAAGACTGGCGATGGGCGCTCGGAACAGGGATTTTCATTGACGATATCCGCGAGACCGTCGCAGCAGCACGGGCGGGTGTGGAAGAACGAATCCAGCGCACATTCATTTATATTGGCGCCATCACCGCCTTGGCTTTGCTGTTGGTGTTTGTTGCCGGTCTCTTGGTGAATATCCGTGAACGGTCTTTGGCAGACGCGCGACTCAAACAGTTGACGCAAAGAATTATCGATACGCAGGAAGAAGAGCGCGGGCGTGTAGCGCGTGAGTTGCACGATGGGATCAGCCAGATCCTTGTGAGCGCGCGGTATGCCTTCGACCTTACCAGGCGCCGCCTTCAGATATCCGATTTACGCGCCGGTGAGAGCCTTGAAAAAGGCATCGGCAACCTGACAACCGCCATTCAGGAGGTACGCCGCATCAGTCGAGACCTGCGTCCTGGCACGCTTGATGACCTCGGCCTTGGGCCCGCTCTGCAAGCCCTAACTGAGGAGTTTTCCGAGCGGACTGGCATAAAGACCGAGTTGGAAACGGTCGTCTTCCGCAACCGTCTTGATGATGACGCCAAGACCGCTCTTTTCCGAGTTGCTCAGGAGGCTCTCACGAATATCGAGCGGCATTCTGGAGCCAGTGAGGTCAGAGTGCGTATCTTCGGGCATAAAAAGGGCGCGACGCTTCGCGTGCAGGATAATGGCCGCGGGTTTCAACCGGATAGTGCCAAGGGCGGCCTGGGCCTGAGGAACATGGAAGAGCGGATTGAGCAGTTAGACGGCACATTACGCATTTTGTCGTCACCATCTGGAACCGTGATCGAGGCGGAAGTCCCCCTGACCCACTTGCTGCGACCCGGTACCGCGACAAAGGAAAGCGCATGAGCAAGGCTGTACGTGTCATGATCGTGGACGACCACGCCCTTGTTGCAGAAGGTATCGAAGCGATCCTTGAGACCTATGGCGACATCGATGTGGTAGCGACAGTTTCCGATGGGCAGACTGCGATTGCCGAGGCCAAATCGCTCAAGCCGGACGTTGTGTTGCTTGATTTGAATATGCCCGGG
>CAZMRS010000366.1:0-3370 GCA_964568435.1 uncultured Boseongicola sp.
AAAACACCCTTTGGGGGAAACCCACTGGCGATCATTCCGGATGCGGTTTCGCTTGAGGGATCCCAACTTCAGGCGGTGGCAAGGGAGTTCAACTTCTCAGAAACGACTTTTGTGTTTCCGCCGGAAAACCAGGGCTCAACGGCTCGGGTGCGGATTTTCACACCCACAATGGAAATTCCCTTCGCAGGCCATCCAACCATTGGAACCGCTGTCGCCCTAAGCCATCTCGGCCGCTGTGGACCAAATATGGTGCTCGATCTGGGCGTCGGCCCCATTCCCGTGTCTGTTAACGGCTCTGCCGCTGAATTCACCACGAAAGTGCCACCTGAGACTTGGCCCGGACCTTCAGTTTCCGAGATCGCCAATTCAATTTCGTTGCCAGAAGCTGTCGTAAAAACAGACCAACATTCACCCGTCATCGCATCTGTGGGGCTGCCATTCGCCATCGCCGAATTGCAAGACACCTCGGCACTCTCCGACTGCGATGTGAATGTTCGGGCCTTCAAAGAGATCACAAAAAACTGGCCCACGGAAACTCACTATGACTTGTTGGTGTATGTCCGCGATGGAGAGACTATTCATGCGCGTATGTTTGCGCCTCTCGATGGCATACCCGAAGATCCTGCAACCGGTAGCGCAGCCGCTGCGTTAGCGGCGTTTCTTGGCCAGCTGCACGGTGGCAGCAACGAATTCATCATCCATCAGGGGGTGGATATGGGGCGGCCGAGCAAGATCGGCGCCAAAGTTGTGGTTGAGGATGGGGTGCCGACTTCGGTAAGCATCAAAGGCGACGCCGTCCGCGTGATGCAAGGAAAACTGAGCCTTTGATGGGGTTTCACTCGCAACTCGCTTGTCCTAAACAGAAGTCCCAACCAGACCGCGCGAGAGCCGCATGACTGAAACGATCATTGATCGCTGCGAAGCAAAAGGCTTGCGCCTGACCGAACAGCGTCGCGTTATCGCAAGAGTTCTCGAAGGTGCAGACGATCATCCTGATGTTGAAGAGCTTTACAGTCGCGCCAGCGCCGTTGATCCGCGCATTTCGTTGGCGACGGTGTACCGCACCGTCAAACTCTTTGAAGAAGCCGGCATTCTCGAACGCCTCGACTTCCGCGACGGCCGCGCCCGCTACGAAGACGCTGACCGCGACCATCACGATCACCTGATTGATTTACACTCAGGTGAAGTGATCGAATTTGTCGACGAAGAGATCGAGCAGCTTCAGGAAAAAATCGCCGCAAAGCTAGGGTACAATCTAAAGGGACATCGACTGGAACTTTACGCAGTTCCGATCAAGAAGTCCTGAGCCTCGAGCGGCGCGACATTAGCCAGTTCTGTTCCTCTTCGCTTCGCGACATTTCGATGGCCCGAGCAAACGCTTCGTCTGCATCGTCGAGTCGTTGAAAACGTACAAGCATCTCTGCGCGCGCCGCATAAAATGGTTGGTAGTCGCTGAGGTCCTCTTTAAGAGACAACATTTCCCTCTCAGAGTGTTCCAGGTCTCCAGTTTCCATCAAGGCGACCGCGCGGTTCAAACGGACCACGGCGGTCGGCTCAAACGAAAGTAAGCGATCATACAGTAAGACAATCTCCGCCCAGTCCGTCTCGCTGGCCGTTGCCGCACGTGCATGCAGGGCCTGTATCGCCGCCTGGCACTGGAAGGGGCCCGGTGCGGCGCGAGCAATTGCAACATCAAGAAGAGCTAAGCCTTCGTCCAACTCATTTGCTCGCCATAGATCGCGATCTTGCTCGTCCAATCCAACTAAACCAGCGCCATCGGGGCGGCGAGCATCCCGCCTCGCCCATGTCAGAATCAAAAGAGACAAAAGACCCTCAATCTCCGACTGGCCTTCTGCGAGCTCGGCCATGAGGCGCGCCAAAAAGATTGCCTCCTCGCAAAGTCCCGAGCGGAAAACGGATTCTTCCGGCCCCGCTGTCCAGCCCTCATTGAAAATCAAGTAAATCACAACCAAGACAGACTGCAGACGATCGCCCCATTGCGTGGCGTCAGGCACGGCATATGGAATGGCAGCCGCTCCAATTTTGGCCTTGGCGCGAGATAGGCGTTGGCCCATCGTGGTTTCACTGTCTAAGAACGCGCGTGCGATCTCTCGGGTGGTTAGTCCCGCAACGGTTCGCAATGTCAGCGCAATCCGAGACTTTTGGTCCAAGGCGGGATGACAGCATGTGAAAATCAGGCGGAGCCGATCGTCTGGAATGTCCTGTGCCATATCTGAATGCGCCTTCTGGTCCTCATCCATCAATCGCGTCAGCTCTGGCAGGCGTGCCGCAAACCTCTGACCGCGCCTTATGCGATCAATCGCTTTACGACGCGCGACTGTAATGAGCCAAGCTCTTGGGGATGACGGCACCCCAGATCGCGACCAATGAACGAGAGCCGCTTCGAACGCATCGCTCAAACTTTCCTCTGCAAGGTCAAAGTCATTCAGCGTGCGGATGAGAGCAGCAAGGATCCGACCACGGTCCTCTTGCACAAGGTCCTGCAGTGTCGTGGTCGGATCGAATGACATTGGATCAAATGTCGATCTGCATAACGGGTCTCACTTCCACTGTACCGAACTCCGCAGTGGGAATGAGTGCAGCCATCTCGATAGCTTCATCAAGATCCTTGCAGTCCAGTAAATAAAAGCCACCCAAACGCTCTTTGGTTTCGGCAAAAGGGCCATCCATGGTTTCAACTTTACCGTCGCGCACCCGAACTGATGTTGCCGTTGACGTGTGCTGAAGTGGTTCACCGCCGCGCATGACACCGCGTTCAGCGTAGACTTTATTTGCGGCTGCATATCCGCCCATGAATGTGTCCCATTCAGGTGTTCCTGGTTTTGGCCCCACGTCGTCGGCGGAGTAAATGAGAGCTGCATAAAGCATGATGTGTTCCTTTCGTTGATCGTAAGTGTTGGGAATCAGCTGCTTTCAGACAAGCGTTAGCTGAGCGACACCCACAGGATGAAACCGCCGGGGACCACGATGGCGGCATACGTTGCCAATTGCCCGATGACTCTGGCTGGAAACCAACCACCGTCTTCAGCCACACCAAATGGGTGGATCAGACGACCGGCGACCAAGAGAACTCCACAAGCATGGAGCCAGGCAAACCCAAAGCCCATTGCTTCTGCCAACGCCATCAGCAACAGCGCAAACGGCGTGAATTCGGCCGTGTTTCCATGCCGACGCATAGCAACAAGCATTTGAGCGTTGCCACCATCGCCCAGACCAACACCGGTCTTTGCACGAACAGCGCATACGTAGAAAGACAATGTAACAAAGTAAATGCCAAGTATTGCTGCGTATACAGCCGTAACCGCAATTGCCATGAAAGCTTCTCCCATCCTTCAGTGTCGTAACCAAA
>CAZMRS010000367.1:0-3365 GCA_964568435.1 uncultured Boseongicola sp.
TCTTCGCGCTCGTGCTCCTGGCCGAGAACCGGAGTACGCTCGAACAGCGCGACGTCGCCTTCAGCCATCTCGTCGCCGTCGTATTCGGCGCCAAAGCGGTGAGTTTCAAACTCTTCGCGCACGATTTCAATGGTTTGGCCTGCGGCCTCCATTTGAAAGAGCGCTTGGACCGCGTAGAGGCGCGCGGCGGATTTCATTTGGCGTTTGTTGGTGCTCATGCGGTGGTCGGGCCTTTGCCATCGCCTGCGAGGAGGATGTCCTGGGTGAAGCCCATGGGCTTTTTCGGCTGACCGAAACGGCGGGCGAGCGCGATGAGGTGGAGGGCCGCGGCGGCGGCGCCACCGGCCGTGTCGAGGCGTTCGGTATCGGCGCGTTCTTCCGCCTGTTCCATATTTTCGACCGTAATGATGCCGTTGCCGATGGCGACGCCCTGGAGACCTAGGAGCATCAGGCCGCGGGCGCTTTCGTTGACAACAACGTCGTAATGGCTGGTGCGACCGCGGATGACGCAGCCCAAGGCGACGAAGCCGTCGTAGTTCGACATGCGGTGAGCGAGAGAGACGGCGGCTGGGATTTCCAAGGAGCCGGGGACTTCGATGGTCTCGTGGCTTGCGCCTGCGCTTTCAAGGACCGCGCGGGCCGAGGCAAGCTGGGCGTTGGAGATGGCGGTGTAGTAAGGCGCGATGACGATGGCGACTTTCACCGGGTCGGTGAAGGTCGGAAGGGCCATGTCGTTATCGGAATGTCCAGCCATTAGCCAATCTCCGAGATTTTGCGTGTGCCAATGATTTCAAGGCCATAGGCATCAAGGCCGACGATCTTCGGCTGCGGGGAATTGGTGAGCAGGATGAGCTCACCCAGCCCGAGGGACGACAGGATTTGTGCGCCGAGGCCGTATTGACGGAGCGTCTGCGGAGACGCATTTTCGCCGCTGGCGATCTTCATTGTGGTATCGCGGAGAAGAACGAGGACGCCGCGGCCTTCTTCAGCGATGACGTTCATGGCGTCGCCAAACTCCCCTGCCCGACCTTTGGGTCCAAGGCCGACGACATCGAGGATGGGGTCGAGGGCGTGCATGCGGACGAGGACCGGTTCAGGGCCGGCAATGTCGCCTTTGATGAGGACGATGTGTTCGTCGCCGTGGGCGGTGTCGGAGTAGACACGCATTTTCCAGTCGCCGCCGAATTCGGAGGTTACAGTGTCTTCGCGGGTCACAGCGACGAGGTTGTCGTTGCGGCGGCGGTAGGCGATCAGATCAGAGATCGTGCCGATTTTGAGGTTGTGCTTTTGAGCGAAGGCCACGAGGTCGGGCAAGCGGCTCATGGAGCCGTCTTCGTTCATAATCTCGCAGATGACGCCGGACGGGTTCAGGCCAGCGAGGCGCGAGACGTCTACGGCGGCTTCGGTATGGCCGGCGCGGACGAGGACGCCGCCGTCACGCGCGCGAAGCGGGAACACGTGGCCGGGGGATGCAATGTCTGTGGCCGTTTTGCCGCCGTCGATGGCGACAGCAACGGTGCGGGCGCGATCATGGGCAGAAATGCCGGTGGTCACCCCTTCGCGGGCTTCAATAGACAGCGTAAAGGCTGTTTCGTGGCGCGAGGAGTTGTGGGACGCCATGAGCGGCAGTTCGAGGGCATCGCACCGGTCACCTGTCAGCGTAAGGCAGATAAGGCCACGCCCGTATGTCGCCATGAAGTTGATGGCCTCGGGTGTCGCCATTTGCGCCGGGATCACGAGGTCGCCTTCGTTTTCGCGGTCTTCATGGTCGACGAGAATAAACATGCGGCCATTGCGAGCGTCTTCGATGATCTCTTCAACCGAGGAGATTGCGTCGCGCCAGTTTTCTTCGATGGGGCCAGCGTTTTCGAATGTCATGAGTCGGGTCCGGTCTCTTTCGCGCCACGCGCATACCGGATGGCGTGGGTGAAGGCCAGAGGGAACGGCTTAGGACGTGGCGGCGAAATAGCGCGCGGACGGGAGGAAACCGGCAAGGCGACCGGCTTCGGACCAATCGCGTTCGAGAGTGGTGTCGCCGATGACAACAATGCCGTCGGCGGGGATTGTGCCTTTCAGGGCCAGGATACGATCGCGGGTGTCGCGCCAGTTGTCCATGAGGCCGGGGGCACGATCGGTTGCGACAAGAATCGGGTTTTTGACTTGCACGTCTCTGGGATCGAAGGGCGGCTGGATCAAGCCGAGACTATCCACGTATTTGATTTGCTGTAGTTTTTCGGCACGGGCCGCTTCGATGAGCGCGGTTTCCTTGGCCAAACGCAGCGCGTTCGAAGAGAAGATCAGCGCGACGATATCGCGACCCGTGGCGGCGCGGATACCGGCGTAGGATTTGTAGTCGATGCCAAGCTCGCGCGCGCGCTTCACGCGGCGACGGGCAACCTCAAGCGGAAGTGTCGGCATCAGATCGGCACGCGCACGTTTCCAGGCGTAGCGGCGCCAGCCCGCGCCTTTTTCCATCGTGGGGCCGTTGTTATGCCCGAGCATCGTCATTTCATCGCCTCTGCAAGTCGCGCGACGTAGCGGGCAAGCGTATCGATCTCGAGGTTCACATCATCGCCCACAGCCACCCTGCCCCATGTGGTGACGGCTTTGGTGTGGGGAATGAAGTTGATCCCAAAGCTGTTGCCTTCGACCTCGTTCACGGTGAGCGACGTGCCATTCAGCGTAACTGAGCCTTTTGGCGCGATGAAACGGGCGAGATCGGCGGGCGTTTCGAGGGTGACGCGCGTGCTGTCGCCTTCGTCTTCGACGTGGGTGACTTTCGCGAGACCGTCGACGTGGCCAGAGACGATATGGCCTCCGAGTTCATCGCCGACTTTCAGGGCCCGTTCGAGGTTCACGGTGCGCCCCACGGCCCAAGTCCCGAGGTTGGTCTTGGAGACGCTTTCTGCCGAGATTTGTACATCGAACCAATTGGTTGGTTCGGAGCCGACGGCGATCACGGTAAGGCATACGCCATCGCATGCGATCGAGGCGCCGATGTCGATGGTGTCGATGTTGTAAGCGGTGCCGATGCGGGCGTTCAGGTCGCCTTCCTGCTTCAGGGCGAGGATTTCTCCCATATCGGTGACGATGCCTGTGAACATGGCCTTTGGCTCCTTCGAGGTGCGATGAATAGGAGGTAAACCGGAGCGTGCTTGCCTGCAAGGCTTGGCGGGAGGTGGTCGGGTAAGGTATGCGGGACAGATGAGCGACACGCCCCGGCATTTTCTGTTTCTACAAGGTCCGCATGGACCGTTTTTTGCAGGGCTCGCGCGGCATCTGATGACGGCAGGGTCTTCGGCTTCGCGGAGAGGTTTCAATGCGGGTGACCGGCTTTTTTGGCGGGGGTTGCCGGGTTACGAGGC
>CAZMRS010000368.1:0-3353 GCA_964568435.1 uncultured Boseongicola sp.
CAAGCGGTGCACGTAGATGCCGGGCAGGTGGATGCCATCGGGATCAAGGCTGCCTGTGGGTACAATTTCTTCGACCTCAGCGACGCAAACTTTGCCACACATTGCGGCCGGCGGATTGAAGTTTCGCGCGGTTTTGCGGAACACGAGGTTGCCTGTTTCGTCAGCCTTCCAGGCCTTCACGATGGAAAGATCGGCAAAGATGCCTTCCTCGAGAATATAGGTTTCCCCGTTGAATTCCTTATGTTCTTTGCCCTCGGCAATCACAGTCCCTACGCCTGTTTTTGTGTAAAACCCAGGGATCCCGCAGCCTGCAGCGCGCATGCGTTCGGCCAGTGTGCCTTGCGGATTGAACTCAAGCTCAAGTTCGCCGGAAAGGTATTGACGCATGAACTCGGCGTTCTCACCAACGTAAGATGAGATCATTTTTCTGACTTGGCGGGTTTGAAGGAGAATGCCGATCCCGAAGTCATCAACGCCAGCATTGTTGGACGCGAAGGTCAGGTTCTTGACGCCACTGTCTCTGATCGCGTCGAGCAGAAGTTCGGGGATGCCGCAAAGGCCAAAGCCACCTGCCGCAATGAGCATGTCGTCGCGCAACAGACCATCGAGGGCCTCGGTTGCAGAGCCGTAGATCTTTTTCATGAAGTCCTCTCCTGCCGATGTTGCGCAAACTTGTGACGTGGGGGGAAGTGAGAGTCAATCGCCGCGGTGCGGCGTAATATAGGCTATTGCTATCTTGGTACCAAGATAGTAAGTAAGCCACATGAAGATTGAACGCGTGCAAACCGGGCTTCGCCTGGAGAAGAGAATTCTGAAGGTCGTGAAGGGACTCGCAGAGCATTTGGATATGTCTGCGGCCGAGGTCGTGGAAGGCGTGCTTTTGCACGCGTTCGAAGGCAAAGCGCCATTTTCTGAGAAGACAATCGAAAAGATCGAGATGCTTAAGACTGTTTACGAGCTGGAACTAACGGCGGCCCAAAGCCATCAGCTAGAGGAATAAAGAGTGATGCGAAGTGGTTGCGAAATCTTTAACGACCTGATCGGTGATCGGTTGGACCCTGCGGCCTTCTCTCATCGCGATCACGTCGCCGCGGCCGTTGCGGCGATAGATCGCCATGAATTCTTTGAAGCACTGTCACTTTATGCGGGCGGATTGCGTCGGTTGACTGAACGGGCCGGTGTCCCGGAGAAATTCAACGCAACCATCACGATGTGCTTTATGTCGCTTGTGGCCGAGGCGATGGCGGTGTCAGACGACAAGGACGCGGACGCACTCATCAAAGCCCATCCCGAGCTACAAAACATGTCCGCCTTAGGGGCGCGGTTCAAAAAAGGCCGGTTATTGTCGGAAGCGGCGCGGCGCGTCGGACTTTTGCCAGACGCAGCCTAGCTCGCCTTCTTCTTTTTCCGTGTGGTCTTGCGCTTGCCTTTTTGGGCCGCTTTCGCGTCAATCAAGTCAACAGCCTGCGCGATGGTCAGCGCATCTGGCTCCGTGCCTTCGGGCAAGGTCGCGTTGATTTTCTCCCACTTCACGTAAGGCCCGTACTTGCCGTCCATAATGGAAACGTTGCCGCCGCTTTCGGGATGATCCCCTAGATCCTTCAGTGTTTTTGCCTGCCGTCCACGTCCGCCGCGTGAGGCGATCTTCTCGGCAATGAGTTCGACGGCGCGGTTCATGCCGACAGTCCAGACCTCATCGATGCTTTCAAGGTTGGCGTTGACGCCGCCCCGGTCCGAGGTGCTTTCCGCGTATTTCAGATAAGGCCCGTAGCGACCGATGTTGGCCCAGATAGGAATACCATCTTCGGGGTGGGGGCCGATTTTGCGTGGCAGTGCGAGCAGTTTGACCGCCTCTTCCAAAATTACATCTTCAGGGGCCCATTCCTTGGGAACCGACTGTCGGGGTGGTTTTTTGTTGTCGTCGGTGACTTCGCCGCGCTGGACGTAAGGGCCAAAGCGGCCCTTGTGGACCCAAATCTGATCGCCTTCATCTTCACCAAGGAGCTTACCTTCAGGCGGGATCGCACTCGCTTCAGCTTCCGGGTTTGGCGGGCCGAAGGGGCGGGTGTAACGGCATTCTGGGTAATTCGAACACCCTATAAAGGCCCCACCTGAGCGTGCTGTACGCATAGACAGGCGTCCGGCACCACAATTCGGGCAGAGGCGGGGGTCGCCGCCCTCTTCGGTTGGCGGGAAGAGGTGCGGTTCGAGTACCTCGTTGATCTTCTCCAGCACCTCGGTGATGCGGAGGTCGGCGGTTTCCTCGATCGCCGCTTTGAAGTCGCGCCAGAAACGCGACAGCACGTCCCGCCACTCGCGGCTGCCGGCGGTGATGTCGTCGAGTTCTTCCTCGAGGTTCGCGGTGAACTCGTAGCCGACGTAACGGCGGAAGTAGTTGGTCAGGAATACGGTGACGAGGCGGCCTTTGTCTTCGGGGAACAGGCGGTTCTTTTCTTTCGTGACGTAACCGCGATCCTGAATGGTGGTCACGATGGACGCGTAGGTCGACGGGCGACCGATGCCGAGTTCTTCCATGCGCTTGACCAGCGTAGCCTCGGTAAAGCGAGGGGGCGGCTGCGTGAAGTGCTGTTCAGGCGTGACCGATTTCTTGGTCGTGGCGTCGCCTTCGGTGATCTGCGGCAGGCGTTTGTCGTCATCGTCCACAACTTCGTCGCGGCCTTCTTCGTACACGCGGATGAAACCGTCGAAGAGAACGACCTGGCCGGTCGCGCGCAGTTCAACCTGTCCGTCCTGACTGCCGATATCGACCGTCGTGCGCGCCATGCGCGCAGCCGCCATTTGGGAGGCGAGCGTTCTTTTCCAGATCAGATCGTAGAGCTTTTTCTGGTCGGCATCGCGCAAAGACAGGCTGTCAGCATCAGCGGCCATATCTGTTGGGCGGATGCACTCGTGGGCTTCCTGCGCATTTTTCGCTTTGTTTTTATAGACACGGGGCTCGGACGGGACATAGTCGGCGTTGTAGCGCTCCTTGATCGCCTCGCGGGCGGCGGTGACCGCTTCTGGCGCCATGTCGATGCCGTCTGTTCGCATGTATGTAATGTGACCGGCCTCGTAGAGGCGCTGAGCGACCTGCATCGTCTGGCGGGCTCCAAAGCCGAATTTGCGGCTGGCTTCCTGCTGCAGGGTGGAGGTCATAAATGGCGGAGACGGGTTGCGCGTGGCGGGTTTGGCCTCGACGCGCTTGGCGGTCAGAACGCGGCTTTGGATCGCCTGGACGGCCAATTCAGCTGCGGTGGCGTTCGGTATATCGAACTTGTCCAGCTTCTTGCCGCCGAGGACGGTCAGGCGGGCTTCGAAGTCCTGTCCGCGGGGTGTGGTCAGCACGGATTTGA
>CAZMRS010000369.1:0-3346 GCA_964568435.1 uncultured Boseongicola sp.
GTCCAGCGGCAGCGCAATGCGGTTCAGGCTTTCGCCGAGAATGGCGACGGCCGCGCTGCCCTTGGCCTGCACCTTCGCGGGGACAACGGGCCCGGTGTTCAGCGTGACACTGTCCGGCCCTGAGTGCAGAAACCAGAGCTTCGGGAGAATTTTCCTCGGCTTTCACGGGCCATGCTGCGGCGCCGCAAGCTGCGAAATTTGCAGCTATTCGCCGCGGTTCATTCTTCCGCCCACAACCATGTCGATCTGGATCGCCATCTCCATTCACGAGACGATTTCAAGCTGAACCGAACCGCCGCTCTGACGGAATGGCGTGGTCTCTGCAGGAGACAAACGGCAGAGAGACTGTCCTAGTGGAGACTCGTTCGAATTCGTCTGCCAGCATCTTTCACGAGCACTCAGTTGCTAAGAAGGCATTGCACATACCTTGCGAGTTAACTGATGCCGCAGTGCCGGCAGTCACATATTTGCCCTATTTCGGTCAGTTCGGGACACAATCATTGTCGGTAGTAAAGGTTTTGAACTTAGATTTGACATGATCCAGTGCCAATCATCGACGACCTGAGCGGTGTTGGAGAGCATGCCAGCGCGCTCGGGTGTAGGCAAACCGGGATGCGTTGGGCAAAAAGCACATGATTACAGTCACAAACTTCAGCAAGCAGTACAAAGGTTTCACGGCCGTGAAGAATCTCAGCTTTACAGTGGAACCAGGCCAAATCCTGGGATTGCTCGGGCCGAATGGGGCGGGCAAAACCACGACTTTGCGTACATTGTGCGGAATTATCCCGCCAAGCTCAGGGAAGCTCGAGGTTGCTGGCCATGACGTTGTGCAAGCGCCCATCGCCGCCAAAGAGAACCTTGGGTATATTCCTGACGATCCACGGCTCTTTGACACCATGACGGTTTGGGAGCATCTGGCCTTCACGGCGTCTGCATACAAGCTCGCAGACTTTGAAGAGGATGCGGAAGCGCTCCTCGCGTCATTCGAACTTTCACATAAGCGCGATACGCTCGTCCATAATTTGTCGCGTGGAATGCGGCAGAAAGTGGCGATCGCCTGCGCCTTTCTGCACAACCCGAAAGTGATCCTGTTCGATGAACCCCTGACGGGTCTCGATCCCCAAGGCATCCGGGGGATTCAACAAGCCATTCGCGACCGCGCACAGGCAGGCGCTGCCATTATCATCAGCTCGCACCTTTTGAGCCTGTTCGAGAACCTGTGCACTCATATCATGGTGCTGAATCTTGGCGAGTGCCGTCGGTTTGGTACTATGGAGGACCTGCTGAGCGAGGTCGGCACTACAGACAGCACTTCGGCCCTAGAAGAAGTGTATTTCTCGATCACGCAGGCTTCAGACCAGACCCCAGAGACAGCGGTGGGCTAACAGATATGGATGCTGCACTTGGTCAACTTCTCATGTTGCGACTTCGTGGCGGTCTGCGCCAGCGCTTGCTCCAGTTGGCAAGCTTGCGCGGCCTGCTTTTCTCTCTGGCTTTCGGGGGGATCATTTGGTTCCTGATTGCTTCGAACAGCTCGTCGGGCACGACTTTGTTTGGAACCGCGGCTCTGGACCGGCAAGCGATGGGCGAGCAGATCCTTACTTTTATGCCGCTCAGCATGCTTGGGCTGTCGCTGCTCACTGTATTGATGACAACCGGTCCAACGTTTCACTTTTCCCCAAATGAGATCAATTTTCTCTTTACTGGACCGTTCCGTCGACGGGATCTGATCATCTATAAGTTCGCGGCCTATTTGGCTGGCGTCATATTGAGTAGCCTGTTCGTCACGCTTCTTTTGCAGCCGGAGGCAGCACAGGCCCTGTCCGTCTTTATCGCAACTGTCCTGACGCTTGTGTTCGTTCAGCTGAACAGTGCTGCCATCAATATGGGTGGACATGCGCTCGAGGGCAGTTCGCTCGCAAAGTTTCGGTGGCCCGTTACCGCGATGCTTTGCGCATTCGCGGCAGTGACGGTGCTTTATGCGTGGGTCGCGCCTGACCTTGGCATTATTGAGCTCTTGGCCGATTTTCGACACTCGTGGATCGGGACCATAATTTTGATCCCCTACATTGTGTTTGCCGAACTGTTCGTGGCGCAATCGGTTTCGCAGCTGGCTCTCTGGGGGCTTATTGCGGTTGTCATTAATGCGGCACTGCTGCGTGCTGTAATCGCGCTTGATGCACGCACGACCGACCGCTCCCTCGCAGAGAATGCCAGACTCAGCAACCGATGGGAGCGCATCAAACAAGGGGGATCTTTCTGGGCCACGGAACGGACCGAAGTGCGCTCGATCCGTCGTGCGCCATTTCTAGGCGGTTTGGGGCCAATTGTTGCGCGCCAAGCCCTCAACGCATTGCGGAATTCGTTCAAACTTATCTTGGTGTTTGCGGGTCTCGCCGCATGTATCGCGCCGATTTCCTTGGCGCTTGGCGCGCCGGTGACGGAAGCGCAGACTTTGATGATTATCTATATCTTCATCGCATTCATACTCCCTCGCAATATGGTCTGCGACTTTCGCGGTGACCTCAGTCGGATGGAAATTTACAAGACACTGCCCATCGCGCCCTGGCGCATTTGCGCAGGCCAACTCGTTGTGCAGGTCATGCTGGCCTATTTCATTGCTTTGACTATCATAGCGAGCGCACTCGTCTTCGAGGACAGTGTGACGACGCGAGTTGCACTGATACTAGCGGCCTTCGCGCTCCCGTTGACGTTTCTCATCTATGCGGTTGAGAACACGGTGCACCTTCTTTTCCCGACAAAGCTCGTTGCAATGGGACGGGCAGATTTTGAATTTCTTGGACGCTCAATTGTCGAATTCATCGCAAAGACGATCTTCATTTTCGCATCCATCATGGCATCCGGTGCCATTGGGCTGTTCACTCTCAGAAAGATAGGAAACTCGCTGCTGCTGCCTGGAATAACCAGTTGGCTCGCACTGGCGGTGATCGGACTAATGGCATTGGTCGCAATGCAGTATGCATTCCGGCGCTTCGCGGTCGCAGAAACCATCGACTGAGCCCAGGAAAGAGAAAAAGCAAGCGCTCGACAAGGCGGGATTATCCGGTCAATTCTATCCACCTCGTTTCCGGGATGTTGGCCCAACAGCTGAAAGCGCTGGGCAAAGACACTGAAGGTTGGGCAGTGCCAATGCTCCCGGTGAGGCGCCACATTCCTCGGCCCACGAAAAGCTCGCGAAATCGCGAGCACGGCCCATACCTGTAATTCACTCCAATTTGGAGCGAATGTCTTTTCCGAACCTCAGAAGCCTAATGCTGCGTTCTGCTAGAAGGTACGTTTACGACTGAACCCTGGCGCATTGGAGGCGAGCATCCAATTCAACCCG
>CAZMRS010000370.1:0-3313 GCA_964568435.1 uncultured Boseongicola sp.
GCGGTGGTGCGCGACCTGATGACGGCGCTCAAGGACAGCCGCAGGTACAGCCTGCCAGACAAAATGCTGCGGTTTATCCGCGACAGTTTTGACGCCGGCGCGGTCTCTGAGGTTGAAACGCAGGAAGAGGTTGCGCGGATTTGGAAGGAGGCGGGGTATCTGGCCGATCCGCATACCGCTGTCGCCGTCAAGGTCGCACGCGATCATGCCGATCCGGACGTGCCGATGGTCACGCTTTCAACCGCGCATCCCGCAAAGTTCTACGACGCGGTGCGTGACGCGACCGGAGTGGCAGCACGTCCCCCGGTTTGGGGCGATGTTCTTGCGGGGCGTCCGGAAACCGTTGCTCAACTGGCGAGTGACCGGGCCCACGTCGAAAACTACATTTTGAAACACGCGCGCCTGACGCGCGGTTCGGTTCAAAGTCTCACCTCCGAAGGAGTGACGTAATGACCACCAAATTCCTGGCCCATCTGAACTCGGAGCTCACTGGCCTCAAGGACGCCGGCCTCTACAAGTCCGAAAGGATCATCGCGTCTCGGCAGGCTGGTACCGTTGCCCTTGAGAGTGGTCGGGACGTGATCAATCTTTGCGCCAACAACTACCTTGGTCTGTCCGACAACGCCGAATTGATCAAGGCCGGTCAGGACGCGCTGGAGCGCTATGGCTACGGGATGTCCTCAGTCCGGTTCATCTGCGGCACGCAAGAGGAACACACTGAGCTCGAAAGGCGCATATCTGGATTTTTGGGATTTGAGGATACGATCCTGTATTCGAGCTGTTTCGATGCCAATGCCGGGCTTTTCGAGACGCTTCTGGGCCCCGAGGATGCGATCATCTCGGATGCGCTTAACCATGCGTCGATCATTGATGGCGTGCGCCTGTGCAAGGCCAAACGATACCGCTATGCCAATTCCGACATGGACGATCTGGAGGTGCAGCTTCAGGCCGCCACGGAAGCCAAAGCGCGCTTTAAGCTGATCGCCACGGATGGCGTCTTTTCCATGGATGGCTACATCGCTCGGTTGTCCGAGATCTGCGATCTGGCAGACCGCTATGACGCGATGATCATGGTCGATGACAGTCACGCCGTGGGCTTTCTGGGGGCGACAGGCCGCGGCTCGATTGAACATTGCGATGTGATGGGACGCGTCGATATCGTCACGGGCACGCTGGGCAAGGCGCTTGGCGGCGCATCGGGCGGCTATACTTGCGCGAAACGCGATGTGGTGGACTGGTTGCGGCAACGCTCGCGCCCCTACCTGTTTTCCAACACGCTGGCCCCGGTGATTGCGGCCACGTCAATCCGGGTCATTGATATGTTGGAGGACTCAACCGAACGCCGCGACCTGCTGATGGACAATGCATCGCATTTCCGCGCACGCATGGGCGCCGCCGGGTTCGACCTGTTGCCGGGCGAGCACCCGATCATTCCGGTGATGTTGCGTGATCCCAAGCTTGCGCAGGACATGGCGGCCCGCCTCGATGCAAAGGGTGTTTTCGTCGCGCCTTTCTCGTTCCCCGTCGTGCCGCGTGGTCAGGACCGCATCCGCACTCAGATGTCCGCCGCCCATAGCCGCGCGGAACTCGACCACGCCATTGATGCCTTTGTCGAGGTCGGGCGAACCATGGGGACCATCCAATGACCAACCTGATGAAAGCACTGGTCAAAGCCCGCGCCGAAGAAGGGCTCTGGATGGAACGGGTTCCCGTGCCAGAACCCGGCCCGGACGAAGTGCTGATCAAGGTCCGCAAATCCGCGATCTGCGGGACGGATGTGCATATCTGGAAATGGGACGAATGGTCCGCCAAGACCGTGCCTGTCCCGATGGTCACGGGGCACGAGTTTTGCGGAGAAATCGTTGACGGCGGCAAAGCGGCCACCAAGTTCCGCATCGGCCAGCGTGTGTCGGGCGAGGGCCACATAGTCTGCGGAACCTGCCGGAATTGCCGAGCCGGGCGCGGACACCTGTGCCGCAACACCAAGGGGGTCGGCGTCAACCGTCCCGGCTCGTTCGCCGAGTATCTCTGCATACCCGAGGCCAATGTTGTTCCGATCCCGGACGACATACCGGACGAAATCGCAGCCATTTTCGACCCGTTCGGCAACGCCGTGCACACCGCGCTCAGCTTTGATGTTGTCGGCGAAGATGTGCTGGTCACGGGCGCAGGCCCCATCGGGATCATGGGCGCGCTGGTTGCTCAAAAAGTTGGCGCACGCAAAGTGGTCATTACCGACATCAGCCCGTACCGGATTGATCTGGCGCGCAAACTGGGTGTGCAGCACGTGGTGAATGCGGACGAGCAGGATCTAAGCGATGTGATGGCCGATCTGGGCATGACAGAAGGGTTCGATGTGGGTCTGGAAATGTCGGGCGCAGCCCCCGCGATGCGCGACATGATCGACAAGATGAACAACGGTGGAAAGATCGCGTTGCTGGGTATCGCACCGACGGGCTTCGCCGTGGATTGGAACAAGATCATTTTCAAGATGCTCAACGTCAAAGGCATCTATGGCCGTGAGATGTTCGAGACCTGGTACAAGATGATCGCGATCGTGCAGTCAGGACTCGATCTGACGGATTTGATCACGCATCGCATTGGCATCGACGATTTTGAGGATGGGTTTGCGGCCATGATTTCCGGCGAAGCCGGCAAAGTCGTTATGGACTGGGGCTAAACTGGACAATTTACCATCGTCGCTGACGGTCAGAAACACTGGGATATCCTTTCATCCAGTTCCAGCGCGATATCGACTTCGGCATCACCGGTTCCGTCGGCCTAATCGATCGGGGCGATCGAGCCATCCCGATGTCGCGGCCCTCCCTTGGACTTGGGCGATATGCGGACAATGAACCCAGGAATTGTTGCTTATCTTGCGTGCGATCTGGACCACGTCGAAACAGGTCGGAACTGTTACGGTCGAATGTCTTCGGAAGTTGGTCAATCTTGCACCGATAACATTCTTGGCTCACCCCGGTTGCAGACTTGATCGAGACCGCACCATTGCATCCTTGGCCACCGCAGTGGCCAAGGACGTTGCAGCAGCATCCGCCGGCGCTCCTAGTGGAACAAACGCCCTTCCGCCGCGTATTCGCGCAGGATTGCAGGTGGCTGGAAGCGCGGGCCGTATTTTGCGGTCAGTTCTTCACAGCGGGCGATGAACCGATCCAGGCCATAGGTATTCACATATTGGATATAGCCCCCGGTATGGACCGGTGCACCGATGCCCATGATAGACCCGATATTGCCATCTGCGGCGCTTCGGAGAACGCCTTCTTCAGATCGCCCAGGCCTTCGGCGCCGAGCGTAC
>CAZMRS010000371.1:0-3307 GCA_964568435.1 uncultured Boseongicola sp.
CGGGATCGCCCGCGAGATGGAGCTTTTGGTGCCGGTGCGGGCGCGGGCCGATCGGCTGATCGATACCTCCGAGTTGACGGTGCATGACCTCAAGGCGGAGTTGAGCAAGCTCTATGCGACAGGGGCGTCGTCAAGAATGGCGATTTCTGTCGAGAGCTTTTCCTACAAGCGCGGGCTGCCGCGTGGTGCCGACATGATCCTGGACGTCCGCTTTCTGGCCAACCCACATTGGGAAGAAGCGCTGCGGGCATTGGACGGGCGAAGCGCGGCAGTGCAGGAATTTGTTTCGGCCGACCCGCGTTTCGCGGCCTTCTTCAAACAGGTCGTAGACTTGACGGTTTCGTTGCTTCCGGCATTTCAGGAGGAAGGAAAGACGTCTCTGACATTGGCGTTCGGGTGTACCGGTGGGCAACACAGATCGGTTGCCCTTGCGGAAAAAGCTGCGATTGCCCTTGCAGAGTCAGGTTGGCAGGTGTCAACTCGTCACCGGGAGCTCGAACGTCGTGGCCTGACAGGGTCTGCGGCGAAGACAGGGAAAAACACGTGATCGGGATTGTTATCGTCGCACATGGTGGGCTGGCGCAGGAATACCTGTCAGCCGTCGAGCATGTGGTCGGCAAACAGTCTGGTGTGCGTGCCATTGCGATCGGCCCAGAGGATGACCGCGCCAAGAAGCAGACCGAAATTTGCGCCGCGGCGGATAGCGTCGATGTCGGCGACGGTGTGGTCATGGTGACCGACATGTTCGGCGGCTCTCCATCCAATTTATCTTTGAAGGCTTGCTCGCCCAGTGATCGCAAGATCATCTATGGGGCGAACTTGCCGATGCTGATTAAGCTTGCGAAATCGCGTCATAAGACAATTGCGGTTGCGACCGATGCGGCGCTCAAAGCGGGCCGCAAGTACATCGACGCCTTTGATGGGTAGGATGTGAAAGATGTCCGAGACGTCGAGAACTCTGACGATCGTGAATGAAAAGGGGCTGCACGCGCGTGCATCGGCCAAACTTGCCGAACTGGTCGAGGACTATGATGCCGATGCAGAGGTTTCGAAGGACGGGCTGACAGCATCTGGAGATTCCATCATGGGGCTTTTGATGTTGGCCGCGTCACGTGGCACGACGATCGATGTCGTCACAAGCGGGCCGCAGGCGGCCGAGCTTCTAGATGCGATAGAAGCATTGGTTGCAGACATGTTCGGCGAAGGCGGCTGATGCCAGCTTGAAAATGTAAGCACTGCTAAAGAATAGCTGCGCGTGCTGTTTTTTGCTGTACCTATTGCTTTCAGTAACAGGCAGGGCGAATGAGTCTTCGTAGACTTCGGACATTGGTGGCAATCGCGGAAGCAGACACGTTCAGTGCGGCGGCTGATGTTGTGCACATTACACATGCTGCGGTCAGTCAACAGATGCAGGCGCTTGAAGACGAACTTGGCGTCAAACTGTTCGACCGCGATACACGCACACCAAAGCTTACTCCGGCCGGGCGGCAGATCGTGGCCAAGGCGCAAAAGCTGATCTCTGACTACGACAATCTGGTGCCCTCCGTGTTGAACGATGATGGATTGCACGGGGTCATCAAACTCGGTGTTTTGCGTACGACGCTCACGGGGTTGGTGCCGCAAGCGATGGCGGCGCTGAAGCAAAAATATCCGGAGATCGGGCTTCATCTGAGGCCCGGGCTGACGGCGACGTTACTGGCGGAAGTTGAGCGGAACAATCTGGATGCCGCGATCACGACCAAACCCCATCTCTTGCCCGCCGGTGTTGTGTTTCGCGAACTTGCGGTTGAACCAATGCAGCTCATCGCGGCTATCGAAGAAACATCTGACGATCCGATGGCGCTGTTGAAGACACGGCCTTTCATTCGTTTTGATCGCACGGCAGTCGTGGGTGCCTTGATAGAAAACTGGATCCTGTCAAAGCGCATTCAGGTGAACGAGATGATGGAATTGGACAGCCCCGAGGCCATCGCGAGCATGGTCCACGCCAATCTGGGTGTTTCCATCGTGCCGGACTTGGTCGTAACGCCCCCGGAGGCGATCCCGGTCAAGCGATTGAGCCTTGGACCCGACGCTCCAGAAAGAACGCTCGGGCTTGTGCACCGGGAGGATCAATTGAAGACACGTGCACTGGACGAGTTATTCGAAGCTCTTTCGGGCGTCGTGCGCTCTGCGGGCGAGGGCAGGTGATGAGCGCCGACGCTGTTCTGTACCTTGTATTGGGTGCTTTCGTTGGCGGTTTCGTCAACGGGCTGGCCGGGACGGGTACGGCTTTGTTCGCGCTTGGGTTTTATCTGGTTGTTCTCGAGCCGATCCAAGCCGTGGCGATCGTTTCGTTCATGTCGGTTCTTGTCGGGCTGCAGGGTCTTTGGATTGTCCGCAAAGAGATGGCGGCCCGACCCAAGCGCACGCTGCGGTTTGTGATCCCGGGGCTTTTTGGCGTGCCGCTTGGCCTCGCGTTGTTAGATGTGGTGGATACGACAACGCTGCGCGTCGCGGTTGCGTCGTTCCTGATCGTCTACGGTATTTACTTTGGACTGCGGGCGTCTCTGCCCGCGTTCTCAAAGCGCACGCCCTGGATTGATAGCGGTGTCGGGTTCGTCGGCGGTATCCTGGGCGGTACAGCTGCAGTGTCCGGTGCTTTACCGCAGATGTGGTTGTCGATCCGACCATGGCCCAAGGCCGAGACCCGCGCGGTTTTGCAGCCGTTCAACGGGGCGATCCTGAGCACCACGATTTTCCTGTTGTTTCTTCAAGGCGCTTACAACAGCACGGTCCTGCAGGCGATGTTGATCACCATTCCCGTCGGTTTGGTTGCCGCGCAGGTTGGGATTTTCGTGTTCAAACGATTGAGCGACACGGGCTTCCGGCGGCTCTTGATCTTCTTGTCGTTCCTTATGGGCGTCGGCGTGATCGTGAGTGAGGTTTTCTAGACAACCTCGTCTGACCGATCATCGGTTTCGCCGTAGCGCTTGAGAATAGCGGGCTTCGTCCCCTCATAAACGCGCTCTACGTTTTCGGCGATCTTCGCGTTTTCCCGCTCGAACAGGCAGTTCCCGTCCAGGTCGGACGCAACGATGAACGGCCCCATCTTGTTGCACTTGATGACCCACATGGCCTGAGCGATGCCAAGCTCCTCATTCCAGTGGACCGCTTCCACCTTCTCCACACCGCGTCCAAGGAGGGCACCTGTGCCGTAGCCCACCGTGGACAGGTAGATTGCGCCGTTGGGGACGAAATACTCTTTGTAGTCTTTCGACGTCATGCCACCTTTCCCGACGATGAGTTTGGCACCCGTCTTGTCCAT
>CAZMRS010000372.1:0-2977 GCA_964568435.1 uncultured Boseongicola sp.
ATCGACTCGACGGCGGTTGGCGCGGGGTGGGCAAGTGAAACGGCGGTGACGACCGAAACCGCAACGCCAACAATCGAGCGAATTTCCATTCCTCGGCATGAGCTGAATGCCTTGCCGAAGGCGTCTCAACGGCTTCTGGACGACAGCGCTTTTGATATCGAAGGCTGGTTGGCTGAGCGGATTGCCGACACATTCTCACAATCAGAGGCTGCAGCGTTTGTCTCCGGCGACGGTGTAGATAAACCAACAGGCTTCCTCAGCCATCCAACGGTCGACAATGACACCTGGTCCTGGGGATCGCTTGGCTATGTTGTGACGGGTGACGCGAGCGGGTTTGCGGCTTCGAGCCCAGCCGATGCCATCGTTGATCTGGTCTATGCGCTTGGCGCGAAGTACCGCGCCAACGGGACGTTCGTGATGAACTCCAAGACAGCGGGCGCCGTGCGTAAGATCAAGGATGCGGACGGCCGCTTTTTGTGGTCGGACAGTTTGTCGGCGGGCGAGCCGGCGCGGTTGCTCGGTTACCCGGTTCTTGTAGCCGAGGACATGCCGGACGTGGCCGCAGATAGCTTCGCGATTGCCTTTGGTGACTTCGGCGCGGGCTACACGATTGCAGAACGTCCCGACCTTCGCATCCTGCGTGATCCATTCTCAGCAAAGCCAAACGTCCTGTTTTACGCCACCAAACGCGTGGGCGGTGACGTAAGCGATTTTGCTGCGATCAAACTTTTGAAGTTCGGCCTGTCGTAAAGGCGAGCACTGAGTGCGCGCCGGTTCGGTTTTAGGCCCTTTGCCATGTCCCTCTGGGCGAAGGTTTCGGGCTGGCGCGCCTCTTGGGCATGAGGGGCGAATTTCGGAGTTGTCATCATGATGCTGACAGAACAGGCCGAGGTGGCTGCCGCGGCGCTGCCGGTAGAGGCGTTTAGAGAGCATTTGCAGCTCGGTCGCGGATTTGCAGACGACGGCGTGCAAGACCCTGTTTTAATTACCTGCTTGCGCGCAGCAATAGCTGCGGTTGAGGCAGAGACGGGCAAGGCGTTATTGAGCCGGGCGTTCAAGTATTCGGTTTCGAGTTGGCGCGATTATGCGCGGCAGGCGCTGCCATTGGCTCCGGTGACTGTGGTGACTGCGTTGCGCGTGGTTGACATCCTGGGAGCTGAAACCGTGATCGGCGCGGATTTGTATCGGTTGGTGCCGGATTACTTTCGTCCGTCGGTCGTTGCGAAGGGATGGTCTTTGCCGGTGATCCCGGACGGCGGAACGGCAGAGATCGAGTTCGAGGCTGGGTTCGGGGCGACCTGGGACAAGGTGCCGGCGGATATTGGGCAGGCCGTGTTTATGCTGGCGGCTCATTTCTACGACAATCGCTCTGCCTTAACCGATCGTGGCAAGGTGTTGCCACACGGTGTGGCGGCTCTTTTGAGGCGCCATCAACCGGTGCGATTGCTTGGGGGTGGTGTATGACTCCGAGGCTGTCGAGAAAGCTTGTGCTGGAGGGGCGTTTGGCGATGCCGGACGGTTCTGGGGGCCGCGCTGGCGCTTGGGAGGTGCTGGGCACCCATTGGGCAATGGTGGAGGCGCGTACGGGGCGTTTTGAGGCTGGTGAAGCGTTTCCTCGGGCGCGGGTGCCCTACAAGATTACTTTGCGCTCTGTTGCACCTGACGCGCCATCGCGCCCTACGCCTGGGCAGCGGTTCGTTGAGGGCACCCGGATCTATCACATCCGCGCCGTTGCAGATGAGGCGACTGACGCGCGCTATCTGGTTTGCCTTGCAGATGAAGAGGTGGCGGCATGAGTTATGGCGTTTCTGCAGCCTTGCAGCGGGCTGTCTTTGCGCACCTTCAAGCTGATGCGGTGCTTCAGACCATGATTGGAGACGCGGTTTATGATGCGGTTCCTACCGGACCTGTGAGCGGAACTATTGTGACGCTTGGTGAGGAAGACGTCCGGGATCGCTCGACGCAAACAGAACGCGGCGCGGGACATAGATTCTTGGTGTCTGTCGTGACAGATGCGGAAGGTTTCGACGCGGCAAAACGCGTTGCTGGAGCAGTCTCGGATGCTCTGACTGACGCGGCCCTGTCATTGGATCGCGGGCATTTGGTCTGCCTTGAGTTTGAGCGCGCCCGTGCGCGGCGCGTGCGTGCGGGACAAACCCGGCGCATTGATCTGACGTTCCACGCGATTGTGGAAGACACCTAAACATTTGTAATCTGGAGACAAACCGATGGCCGCACAAAAGGGCAAAGACTTGCTGATTAAGCTCGACCTTACGGGGGCGGGGCAGTTCGAAACGGTCGCCGGACTTCGGGCGACACGGATTTCGTTCAACGCAGAGACAGTGGATGTGACCTCCCTGGAAAGTCAGGGTGGGTGGCGAGAACTGCTTGGCGGCTCTGGCGTCAAATCGGCCGGCATATCCGGGTCGGGCGTTTTCAAGGACGCTTCGACGGATGAACGCGCGAGGCAGATTTTCTTTGAAGGCGCGACCCCGGATTTTCAGGTGATTGTACCGGATTTCGGGATCATAGAAGGGCCGTTCATCGTTGTTTCGCTTGAATATGCGGGCTCTCACGACGGCGAGGCGACCTATGAGATGTCGTTGGCCTCGGCTGGCGCATTGAGCTTCACGGCGCTTTGATGGCGAACCCTTGGGAAGGTGAAGTTGCAATCCGCATTGGCGGTGAGCGCCACGTCATGAAGCTGACATTGGGCGCCTTGGCCGAACTAGAGGCGACGATGGCTGCGGATTCGCTGGTGGCTTTGGTGGAGCGATTTGAGGCAGGGCAGCAGTCGAGCCGTGATGTGTTGGCGCTTATCATTGCTGGATTGCGCGGTGGCGGATGGCGAGGGGACGCTTCCGACCTGTTGAGCGTTGAGATTGACGGTGGGGTCGCCGAGGCGGCGCGTCTGGCGGCGCAGCTGTTGGTGCGGGCCTTCGCCTTTCCTGAGACATGAACCGTTTTGCCTGGGCTG
>CAZMRS010000372.1:2987-3300 GCA_964568435.1 uncultured Boseongicola sp.
AGGCCGCGAGATCGGTTGGTGTGAAGCCGGTCGAGTTTTGGCGCCTAACCCCAGCGGAGTTTGCGTTTCTCGTGGGTCGCTCAGGGCAAGCACCGCTGACGCGGGCCGGGCTAGCGGATTTGGCGGCTGCCTTTCCCGATCTGAAGAAGGATCAGACAAATGAAAGAGATTGAGAGCCTTGAAGACAAGAAGATTCGGTACATTGCAGTGGGTAGTGCGTTTGCTTTTGCCCTAGGCGAAGACTTCAATGCTGCTGACAACTACCCTCCTGAGGCCGAGCTCCCGGGAGAAGCTCACTCAGGAGTCATGGAGT
>CAZMRS010000373.1:0-3295 GCA_964568435.1 uncultured Boseongicola sp.
AATTGGCTCAATAGGTGTCAGACCATCTGGCAGGCCAACGACAGGCGGTTCGACAACGTCCGCCATCCCCGGCCAAGCCGGCATTGGCACGGGTGCGGCCAATGCGGCATGTTCAGCCGGGGTTACATCCATAACCGACACAGAAAACCCGTGCATATCGAGCGATGTCATTAACGGCGCCGGGCCGATTATTTGATTAACGAGTCCGGACTCGGTCAAGGCGTGCGTCAGAACAGACATCTCGAGAGGCGTTGTAGAGCCCAAGTTGTTAACGACGGCCACTGTCTCACCACTTGAGTGACCGCGCAGTTTTTCGACAACCGTCGTCATGGCGCTCATTGCAGTTGAGAAATCGACCTGTTCAACACCTGGTTCGCCATGAATTCCAAGGCCAAGCTCGGCCTTTCCTGCTCCGATCCGGTTCTCTTTTGTCGAGCCGGGGACCGTGCAGGTATCAAGGCTCATCCCGATCGACGCGACTTTGCCGATGACGTCCTTTGCGGCCTGTGTGACAGCCGCAAGATCCGCTCCGTCTTCGGCCATTGCGCCAGCTATCTTATGAACAAAGAGCGTACCGGCAACGCCTCGAGGTTGGGGCAGCTCGGGCAAGGCGATGTCGTCGTCGACCACCACCATCTCGACTTTGCGACCAAGCGCGCGTGCCCGTTCTGCGGCGAGGCCGAAATTCAGGCGGTCGCCGGTGTAGTTCTTCACGATCAACAAACAGCCGGGGTCGCCTGTCACGGCAAGAATTCCCGCAAGCACCGCCTCGACCGAGGGCGATGCAAAGACCTCACCGCACACCGCTGCGGTCAACATGCCTTTGCCGACAAAGCCAGCATGCGCGGGCTCGTGTCCTGACCCGCCGCCGGAAACCAGCGCGACTTTGGACTTATCCCAGTCCGTGCGGAACACGACCTTGATGTGGGGATATCCATCCAGCCTTGATAATGCGCCTCCCGAGGCCGCGAGCACACCGTCGATGGCCTCGGTGACCAGATCCTCTTTGGCGTTGATAAACTGTGCCATGATGGTCCTCCCTTAAGTGACCCGCATCCCTTGGTCGTCGAAGTACAATGGGTTTTGCGGACTAATCTTGATGGTCGTGTTGTTGGCGTAATCCTGATGGGGATCGGTGAGCGTTGTAATCGCATGCCCATTCACATCGAGGTGGAGCCGCGTTTGGTCGCCCAAATGCTCCGAGCGGAGCACGGTTGCATCGATCCCTTCGCCTTGGCGGATGTTCTCGGGGCGCAACCCAATTTGTGCGGCCTTGTGCGACCCTGGGAAAAGGCTTGCCGGTAGAATGTTGATGCGTGGCAAACCGAGGCGGCTGGCAACGTAAACACTCGTCGGGTCTTCATAGATCTCTTTTGGCGTGCCGTATTGGACGAGGCGTCCTTCTTCCAGCACACCGATATGCGTCGCCATTGTCATTGCTTCTATTTGGTCGTGCGTCACGTAAAGTAGCGTTGAGCCAAGATCAGCGTGGATCCTTTTCAGTTCCACACGCAGGTCTGCTCTGAGTTTGGCATCAAGCGAGCTCAGTGGTTCATCCATAAGGTAGATTTGAGGGTCGCGGACCAGAGCGCGGCCAATGGAGACGCGTTGCATCTCACCGCCGGAAAGCTCTGTCGCTTTGTTGTCGAGCTTGTGCGGAATTTGCAGAACCTCAGCGATCTGCAGGATCTTTTTATCGATGACGTCTTCGGGTGTTTTCAAGATCGGTGAACGCAAAGGAAAAGCCAGGTTATCGCGCACCGACAGATGCGGATAAAGCGAGTACTGTTGGAACACCATTGCGACATCGCGCTGTGCAGGCGTGTCCAACCCGACATCGCGACCGCCGATGTGAACACTGCCACTGTCGAGCTTCTCGAGCCCGGATATGAGCCGAAGCGTTGTTGTTTTTCCGGCCCCTGTAGGCCCGAGGAGGACAACGAAAGCGCCATCCTCAATGGTCATGGTGATGTCATCAACCGCCTGCGTTTTACCGTAGGCTTTCGAGACGTTCGTGAGCGAGACTTCAGCCATTGAGCACGCCCTCATTCAGTTCCGACTTAAGCGCTCTTCCCGATTGCCGGTCAAAGAGCGTGATGGTGTTTGGATTAAACTCAAGCCCGACGGTTTCGCCCGACTTGGCAGCTTGCTGCGCCGAAACCCGTGCCTTGACCTCGCCACCAGCGGTGTTCAGCGTGACGATCTGAGTTGTGCCCAGATATTCGGTGGCCAGAACTTCTGCCCGAAAGGGGGCCGCATCTGAAAGCTGGATGTGTTCCGGCCGAACGCCAAAGGCCAAGTCGCCTTCAAAGGGTTCGCGCGATTGCGGTACTGAGAACGCGTTGCCGTGCATTGTCACCTCGCCCGCGTCGCCGCCAACTTTACCGTGGAATTTCAGAAAGTTCATGGAAGGCGAGCCAATGAAGTCGGCCACAAACATCGTAGCAGGTTTGTCGTAGATCTCTTGCGGTGTGCCAAACTGCTCGACGACCGCATTGTTCATCACAACGATCTTGTCGCCCATTTGCATGGCCTCAAGCTGGTCGTGTGTTACATAAACCGTGGTCGCACCCATCCGGTCGTGCAATGCGCGAAGTTCCTCGGCCATATGTTCTCGGAATTCTGCATCGAGCGCGCCAAGAGGTTCGTCCATCATGAATGCCTTTGGTTCGCGCACGATGGCCCTGCCAAGCGCAACGCGTTGACGGTCACCACCGGACAATCCGCCGACAGGACGGTCAAGGATGTCTTCAATGCCAAGAATTTTCGCGACCTCGGCAACCTTGGCTTTCACAGCACTGCGCGACATGCCCTGGCTCACCAACGGGTAGCTGATGTTCTTGCGGACATTCATGTGTGGGTAGAGCGCAAACATCTGGAACACGAAAGCGATATCGCGTTCCGAAGGCGGGCGCTGGGAAATTTCCTCGCCGTCGAGGTAAATGTCGCCCGACGTCGGAAGCTCGAGGCCTGCGATCATGCGAAGCGTCGTGGTCTTCCCGCAGCCTGATGGACCAAGCAGCATGAAAAATTCACCGTCCTCGATGGTGAACGAAATTTCACGAACCGCGGTAAAGTCCCCGAACTGCTTCTTGAGGTCTTTGATGACAATCTGCGCCATTCAATCGTCCTCCGGGAAATGGCTGACAATGATGAACATCACCGTTCCAATCAGCGTAATGACGAAAGAGTAGGTGAAGGCCCAGATCACGAAGGGCTGCATCAGCATAAAGACACCCAACGCGATGATGACCGATGCCACCAACTCCCAGACACCACTGCGAAGGCGGACGAG
>CAZMRS010000374.1:0-3293 GCA_964568435.1 uncultured Boseongicola sp.
CGATATGTGGCGCGGTGGTGTCGCCGCCGGGGACCGGCACAGCATACCCGACCGCTGCCGGGGCGATTGATGGCTTCCAGAACACGGGTGCATTGGGTGCGTCGATGTCCGGATCAACCGGGAAATCGCAACCCCCATGCGGCCGGTGATTTCAATCCATCCCGCATTTGCGGGTAATTGGCGCGATAGTCGGAATTGCGGCGCAAGCATTCCCAGGCCAGCCCGGACAGGTCGAGACTGTCGAAATGCTTGTAAGCCGCTTCGTCTTGCCAATCTTTGGTCATGGCGAAGCTCCGCGTCAGCTGTTTCGATGGACAATGAGTATAGCTTGGTGACGCGTCAAAACGACGGCAAGAACGGTTGCCCTTCGCAACCTGCGCGGGTGTTCGCCGATCTCAGACGGATCGGGCGAAGTTCAGCCAGTCCGGCCCTCGAGCAGCTTGCGATAGCCGTGCTCCGTCATCCAGCGAGCGCGAGCGAGGTGGCTGTCGTACATCTTTTTGGCACGCACTGGTTCCTCGGCGGCATCTATGCCGAACAAAATCTCACTTACTTCCTGCAGGTTGGCACCGCTTTCAGCGGCATCAAACAGGCGCAAGTACAGCGTCATATGCGCGTGGTCGTAATCGGTCAGCTCATCGCTTTGTGGTGCGAGATCAGCGATCGGCGTGGTGCCGGTGGCAGACATGATTCCCCCTCGCCGTTGGGCGTTAAGGCTCATAACAGCACATCAGATTGCATGTGCAAGGTCGGATTGCGGTCAGTCAAACTGTAGATGAGTATTATAATACGTCGCACCAAAATACGCGATAGGTTCTTTACTCGCGGATGGACATCCGCGTTGTTTTTGCAAGGAATCTCAAGCACTACCGCCAACTGCGCGGGCTGACACAGGCCGCATTGGCGGCGGCGATGGATGTCGACCGCGCCCATGTCAGCGCGATGGAGCGCGGCCAACAGAACGTCACCCTGCAAACCCTGCAGCGGGTCGCAGCGCATCTGGACGTGACGCCCGCCAAGCTGATCGAAGAACACTCGGAACTCGACTAGGGTATCAGGATCACGAAATCTCTATCTGGTTTCGGAGGCCGGAATGGATAGAGGCACTGGATTGCTTGGACGGGTGAGTTTGGTTGACTGCCCGAGTTCTGTTTATCGGCCGCGCGCTTTCCTGCGCGTGATCCAGTCGGCCCCGGCATAGGTCACGGCGTGGACATGCATATCACGGGCTTCATCGTCGACGGTAAAAGCGACCACGGCCTTGCGACCTGCAGGAACTGCGCGCAGTTCGGGTGCGCTCTCGTCCCGGCAGTTGCCCTTTTGCGGCAGGTCGGTAAGGCTGGCAATGGTAGACTCGATTTCGTCCAGTCTGCGCGCGGCGGCTTGCGGGCCGGCATAGTCGATAAGCCAGCATGTGATGGGGTTGAGATCATCCGTGACCGCAGGATGGAACCGGATGGGATAGCTCACGCCTCGCGCGCTGTCTGAAGGCGGGCCCGGGCGGCGACAAAGGCTTTCTCCGCCGAGACATAGTCGGCGCGCGGCCTGTCGAGCCGCGCACGTATTTTTTCGGCCATCGCGCCAAGGGCCAACTCGCGTTCCTCTTCATCGCGCATCATCTGCTCCAGAGCCGCTGCCACAGCCGCGCTTTGCGAGGCGAAGACGCCTTGGCCCACCTTGTCGGTCAGGAACCGATGGTGGCGGTCGGTGAAGCTGATGGTTGTCTTGACGGTCATGCTTGGCTCCGAGGTATGACTTAGCCATATAGGCGAAGGCTTGAAGACCAACAAATTCTTCGAGGAGGGCGGGAAGCGGAAGTTCGCTGCGCCCCAGTCGAAAGCCTCCTGTCCTCGTGAAAGCAGCCGTTTGTTTGAATGTCGAAATCAACCGCACTCAGCCTGGACGTTCAGCTCGACCAACCCTGAGACTTTTCGATTGCCCGAGAAAATAGCCAAGAAAACTACTCTTATCTCGATACCATATCTTGTACGGCGTTGCCCCAATTCCAATATGGGTGGTAAACTTAGATCAGCCGTGGCATCGGCCACTGGTCGTGCTCATGGACAATCACGAGGTATACAGTGTTTGATAAACCCCAAGTCATGTTCTGGCCCGTCGGCACGGGAGACAGCACAACCATCGTCGTGCAGGATGGCATCGTTCTGCAGGTTGACCTGCGAGACCTTCATAGCGGTGACGAGGCAGACGATGATCACGCTGCCCTGGTTGACGAGCTCGTTGAGTACCTTCCTAAAGTGAACGGAAAACCATACCTTTCGACGTTTGCACTGACACACCCTGACAAAGATCACATTCAGGGCTTTGAAGACTTGCTTGATCGCGTCACGATTGGCGAGATCTGGTTTACACCACGCGTCTTTATCGAGAACGATCAGGATTTGTGCGATGATGCCGTAGCCTTCAAAAAAGAAGCCGAGCGCCGCGTTCAGGAAACGATCAACTCGGGCGGCGACGTTGGCGCAGGTGATCGCGTCAGGCTCATCGGATACGATGCCCTTCTCAAAGAAGATGACTTCGTCGGCTTCCCCGAAGATCGACTGACTGTTCCTGGCAACTCGATAACGGAAATTGACGGCGTCGATTACGAGGGAGACTTCAACGCGTTCATCCATGCACCGTTCGCGGAAGAAACTGATGGTGACCGCAACAACACA
Organism: uncultured Boseongicola sp.; assembly: GCA_964568435.1. Taxonomy (GTDB): domain Bacteria; phylum Pseudomonadota; class Alphaproteobacteria; order Rhodobacterales; family Rhodobacteraceae; genus Boseongicola. The sequence continues at coordinate 2,676 of CAZMRS010000374.1, forward strand.
AGCCTTTGCATGCAGGTTGTTCTGGGTGATGACCCTTCCAAAGGGGGCGTTCTCCTGTTTGGCGATATTGCCTACCCGCGTCTGCGCAAGATCATCGACACGACGAAGAAGGCAGGCAACGAGGAATACCTGGCCTGGAAAGTGTTCCTTGCACCGCATCACTGCAGCAAGTCGGCCATGTACCAGAAAGAAGGCGACAAAGAAGTTCTCAAGCAGGATATTCTTGATGATCTGGCCGAGTATCAGGTTGATGGCGGCGTGATCATCGCCAGCAGCGAAAAAGTTCCCTCACAGAATGCATCTGGCGATAATCCACCGCACGCAAAAGCGAAGAAACGCTACGAAGAAGTCGCTGATGGAGGCTTCCTCTGCACCCACGAGGATGGAGAAGACGGAGAGCGTCTTGTCTTTGATGTTTCCGACGGCGCGCTAGACGCTCCAGAAGTTGCTCAAGCGGCCGCTGCAAGTAAACTTGCCGACGCGGTTGATGATGCGCGCGGATCAGACAGCCCGCCCTCGGAACAGGTCGGGTATGGCTGATTTCACGACGAGGGGGCAACAACTTGCACTCGACCAGCTCCAAGACATCGCAGCAGCTAGCGATGATACGATTGAAAT
>CAZMRS010000375.1:0-3271 GCA_964568435.1 uncultured Boseongicola sp.
TAGAAGCGAGAGCGTACCGGCGACGTTGTTTTCGAAGAACGGCACGGGCGTAATTACCGACTGACCGGCCTCGATCAACGCTGCAAAATGCACGACACACGCGACGTTGTGCGCTTTCAGTGTCTCGGTCAGTTTGTCGGTGTCAGCGAGATCACCTTCCACCAGGTTATGCCCAAAGCACACATCACGGTGCCCCGTGGAGAAATTATCGTACACGACAGTTTTGAAGCCCGCTTCATTGAGGGCAAGAGTCGTATGAGAGCCGATATAGCCTGCGCCGCCGACGATGAGGATACAGGGTGTGTCTGCCATGGAAGGTCCTTCGAAACGAAATGCGTCGTCTGGGGTTAGGTGATCGCTATGATCCGCGCCTCTGGGAATCCGCTGTCAATTGCCTTGCGCCAGTCGTCGAGCTTTCCTTTTTCGACGAGAGCGACGATAGAGCCACCAAAGCCGCCGCCTGTCAGGCGTGCACCCGACGCACCGGCTGCTATCGCGCCTTCAACGAGCGCATCTATCTCGGGCAGAGAAACAGCGTAATCGTCGCGCTGCGAATTGTGACTTTCAATCATCAGCTTGCTGAACAGCTGTGTATCTCCTGCCGCCAGCGCCTCGACACCAGTTTTGACGCGCGCGTTTTCTGTCACGATGTGGCGGGCGCGAGCACCAAGTGGGTCTGGCAGAGCAGAGATTCTGGCCAGATCGTCCGTTCCCAACTCACTTAGGAGTTCGACGCCAAGCTGCTCGCAGGCGGCGTTGCATTCAGCGACCCGCTGTTCGTAGCCACCGTCAGTCAACTTGTGGCCGACACCGGAATGGGTAACCACGACGTGGTGCGTTTCTGGCAAAGACGCTGGCTTGTATTCGAGTTTGCGAGTGTCGAGCGCCACTGCAGACCCCGGCGTGCCAACGGAAACTGAAAACTGATCCATGATACCGCAGGGCATCCCCATGAACTGGTTTTCGGCTTTGCGCGCAAGGATTGCGATGTCGACTGGTGAAAGCTCGATATCGAACAACTCGCAAATCGCGCGCATCGTGGCCACTTCCAAGGCAGCTGAACTAGACAGACCCGAACCGACCGGCAGGTTTGTTGCGACCATAACTGAAAGACCGGTGGTCACCTCGCGCCCGTCGAGAATGTGGATCAGACTTCCGAGAACGTAGTCGCTCCAATGCCCTGACGGTTTTTCCGACAGACTGCGCGTGGCTGTTCCTTCGAAGGCGGAACTTGAAATCTCGATTAACCCCTCGGTGTGGTTTTTGCTGATTGCGACCGCGGTGCCAAGCGACAAGGGCATCGGAAGAACAAAGCCACCGTTGTAGTCGGTGTGCTCGCCCAGAAGGTTCACGCGTCCGGGCGCGTAAGCCGTTGTTTCAGCCTCGCGACCGTACGTTTCCGCGTGTGCACGCTTAACGCTTTCCAAGAGTTCGGACATTGACATCTTATGCGGTCTCTTCTGCATCTTTGTAGTGAACGCTGCTTTGATCGCGCAGTTGGGCCGCTGCGGTTTCTGCAGTCAGGTCCCGCTGAGATTCTGCAAGCATTTCAAAGCCTACCATGAACTTCTTCACAGTCGCTGAGCGCAGCAAAGGCGGGTAAAAGTGTGCATGCAATTGCCAATGCGCCGTGTCGGCATCGTTGAACGGCGCGCCGTGCCAGCCCATCGAATACGGGAACTCGGTTTGGAACAGATTGTCATATCGCGTACAGAGTGCTTTCAAAATCTGTGCGAGCGATGCGCGTTGGTGTGCTGTCAGGTCAGGTAGACGCGCGACGTTGGTTTTCGGCAAAAGAAGCGTTTCGAACGGCCATATGGCCCAGTAGGGCACGACCGCGATCCAGTCTTCGTTTTCCACTACAGTTCGTTCGCCCAACGAGGCTTCAAGGACCGCATAGGACACCAAAAGGTTGTCACCCGTGGAGTTCCAGTGCTCAAGCTGTGCTTGATCTTCGCGCGCGATTTCATTGGGAATAAAGCTCGATGCCCAAATCTGGCCGTGAGGGTGGGGGTTGGAACACCCCATAATCTCGCCCTTGTTTTCGAAGACCGCGACGTTTTGGTGTGTTTCCCCCAGCTCGGCTGTTTCGCGTGCCCAGAGTTCAACGACGCGTTCGATGTCCGGCACGTCCAACTCGGGCAGCGTCAAATCGTGCCGCTCCGAGAAACAGATTACACGGGCCGTTCCAGTTACAGGCTGCGCTGCCAGCAGCGGACTGGGCGAAGGTGGCATCTCGCTGGAGTCCGGCAAGAGCGCCGGGAAATCGTTGGGGAAAACGTACGGACCGCGATACTCCGGATTAACCTCGCCGTTGACACGTGTGTTGCCCGCGCAGAGATAACACTTGGGGTCGTGAGCAGGTTTGTCCGATGCGACGGTCGCCTCGGACTTTCCCTGCCATGGCCGCTTGTTTCTGTGCGGCGAGACCAAAACCCACTCTTGCTTAAGCGGATTGTATCTGCGGTGTGGGTGTTCATTTGATGGTTGAGACACTGATTTCCCCGGGTCACTTCGGCCATTTCAGTACGCTAGCGCCGAACGAGCGATATTTGGAATTTCGATGAATGCTTTCGCAAAAAGCATGTGGTGCGTTGCCATAGAATTCTGTCGAATCCTTCTTACTGCCTAATTTGAGGGACTTCCATCTAGGCCATGCATTTGGAGTCTCATGCTGTGCTTCGAAGCAATTGCGATCGACAAGCATCGCAGACCTCTCGGCAGGCCCATTTCGTGAGCAGCACTGATAACATATTCAGTCGAGCGGGCGTCTGGATCACCAAATACGTTTCAATTCTCGATTCTATCGCGCACGATTGACCAGATTCGAAGATTTTGCGGGATTCGGCGATGGCTCATTTGAGAAGGTGTTTTCTTTTCTTTTTAGTTCTTTGTTTCAGTCCAACGTTAGCTCTCGCCTCTGAACCAGAGCCAAGGGTCGCGATCATTACTGAAGTACAGGCCGGGAGTGACGGAGTGACTCGTCAGTTTTTTGGGTCTGTGGTGGCGCGACAGACGGTTGATCTGGCGTTTCAAGTCGGTGGTCAAATTGTTGAACTTCCTGCTCAGGAGGGGGAGTTCATTCCGGAGGGTGGCCTTGTGGCTGCTTTGGATCTTGAACCCTTTGAATTGCAACTGCGACAAGCGGAGCTGCAGTTCGAGCAGGCTGAACGAACGTTTGCGCGTCTCGAACAGCTCGGGGCGACCGTTAGCCAGGCGCAAAAGGATGATGCCGAGACGCAGGTTGGTCTGGCGCAGGTGGCTCTTCGAA
>CAZMRS010000376.1:0-3259 GCA_964568435.1 uncultured Boseongicola sp.
CGATTTGGAGACCGCGAAATGCGCATTCGGAATTGTCAGGTTGACGATTATATCTATGTCGTCCGCAGAAAGAAGGTCGTCGACGCTGTCCGCGCGCAGTGAAAACTCCTCGGCGCGGGCGCTTGCTGCCTCAGGATTCAGATCGGCACAGGCCCGCATTTCGATGCCGCGAAAGAGGGGCGCCAGTCTCATATAGGCGGCAGAGATGTTGCCGCAGCCAAGAACGCCGATACCAAGTTTTTCTGTCATGTTTGTAGAACCTTAGTAGGTTTTGAAGGAAGCGATGGAACGGGATGCGAACCTGCGGGCGTCGGACGGTTTGTCGTGCTCCATAACAAAGAGATCGACGCCAGCATCGCGCAGAGCGCCAGTCAGAGATTTCCAGTCCATCGTGCCATGGCCGACGTCCGCCCAACCGTCTTCGTCCTCGCACTCTCCCTCGGGTGCAATATCTTTGACGTGGGCGCTGGTGATGCGATCCTTATAGTTCGTGATCCATTCCAGCGGGTTTCCGCCACCGCGCACAACCCATGCGACGTCCATTTCCCATTCAACCTCGGGGGCGTGATCCAGGATGAGTTGCATTGGAATCTCACCTGTCTCGAGCGCCATGAACTCCCAATGATGGTTGTGCCAGCCAAAGCGGAGGCCCGCATCGGACACGGCTTTGCCGACATCGGCAATGCGCTTGGCTAGTGCGATCCAATTGTCGGCGTCAGTGCCGTCTCTCCAGAGATCCTCTGGGGCCGGAACGAAAAGGCGCTCGATGCCCAATGTCCTGGCTGTCTGGATGGTTGCGTCGAAGTCTGTTTCGAACGTGGTGATCGGGAAGACGTGGCCGGACACCATTTTGAGACCGACTTCATCCAGCTGAGCCCGGGTTTTCCCGGCGTCCTCATAGACACCGCCGAAGCCTTCGACCTGAGTGTAACCAACCTCGGCGAGATGGGCGTACGTGGCGACCCAGTCGCCTGCATCGCGGGCAGAGTAGAGTTGAAAGGAAATATCCATGCAGGTCATCCCATTAGAGCTAGCGTCTTCAGATGTATTAGAGAGGCGCTTAGAGGCGCGCCTCGGTTGTTGCGTCGAACATGTTTGCGAGGCTTGGATCGAAGCCCAAGGGCAGGGCGTCGCCGGTCTTCGCCTTGGCCGTGCCATCCATGCGGACCCACATGAGTTGGTCTTGAACTTTGACCCGCACCAACGTGTCTGAGCCGAGCGGTTCTACAAGATCAACTGTTGAGGTCAGTTGCACCGGGGCTTGAGCCGCGCTGGCGCCAGACGAGATGTGTTCCGGGCGAATGCCAAGGCTCGCGGCACCAGGTTTTGGGCCTGCTGGTCCGAATTCATATGCCGATACGTCAAACTCGGCGACCGCAGAAGAGAATTTTGGTGACCCGGACGTATCCAGCGTGCCCTCGAAGAAATTCATGGACGGCGAGCCGATGAACTCGGCGACATATCGCGTCGCTGGTTTGGCATAGATTTCATCCGGGCTGGCCAGTTGAAGAATGTTGCCGCCCTTCATGATCGCGATCCGATCGGCCAGCGTCATAGCCTCGATCTGGTCATGCGTCACATAGATCATCGTGTTGTTGAGTGTTTGGTGAAGCTGCTTGATCTCTACACGAAGGTCGGCGCGCAGCTTTGCGTCGAGGTTTGAGAGTGGTTCGTCGAAGAGGAAGACGTCCACATCGCGCACAAGGGCGCGCCCGATTGCGACGCGTTGACGTTGACCACCGGAAAGCGCAGCGGGTTTACGGCTGAGCAGCGGTTCGATTTGCAGAATCTTGGCGGCGCGTGCGACGCGTTCCGCTATTTCGGCCTTTGGTACTTTGGCGTTCTTGAGGCCAAAAGACAGGTTTCCTTCAACGCTCATCTGCGGATAGAGCGCATAGGATTGGAACACCATGCCGATCCCACGTTGTGAGGGTTCTTCCCACGTTACATTGCGATCCTTGATGAAGATTTGCCCGTCGGTGACATCGAGAAGTCCGGCGATACAATTGAGCAGAGTGGATTTTCCGCAACCGGATGATCCGAGAAGGACAAGGAACTCTCCTTCGCTGACCTCAAGGTTAAGATCATTCAGGACGTCAACCGCGCCGAAGCTGAGTTGCAGGTTCTTGATTGAGATGCTGGATGTCATTGTTTTTGTACCTGTTATCAGCCTTTGACAGCGCCAGCAGCAATGCCGCGGACGAAGAGTTTGCCTGAGATGAAGTAGATCGTGAGAGGGACCAGACCGGTGAGGAGAGTAGCCGCCATGTTGACGTTGTATTCCTTCACACCCTGGACCGAATTCACGATGTTATTGAGCTGTACTGTCATCGGGTAGGTTTCCGGTTTCGTGTAGATCACACCAAAGAGGAAGTCGTTCCAGATGCCCGTAACCTGCAGGATCATAGCGACCACGAAGATCGGCAGTGACATGGGCAACATGATCTTAAAGTAGATACCCCAGAAGCCAGCACCGTCTACCCGTGCGGCTTTGAAGAGCTCTTCCGGCACCGACGAAAAGTAGTTTCGGAACAGGAGCGTGAGGATCGGCATGCCGAAGATCGTGTGAACGATGACCAGGCCCCAGATTGTGCCCATCAGCTGGACACCCAGAAATCCGCCGGTTTCACGCAAGATTATTACGATTGGATAGATCATCACCTGATAGGGGATGAACGCCCCGAAGATCAGAATGGTGAAGAAGGCTTCTGAGCCTTTGAAGCGCCAGTTTACGAGTGCATAACCAGACACCGATGCCACCGCGATCGACACAACGACCGAAGGCACCAGGATTTGAACCGAATTCCAGAATCCGCGTGATAGGCCATCACAGTTCACACCAGTGCACGCTTCGGCCCAGGCCTTGACCCAAGGTTGGAAGGTGACTTCCACCGGTGGGCTGAAGATGTTGCCAAGTCGGATTTCCGGCATGCCTTTCAAGGAGGTGACGATCATCACATAGAGCGGCAGTAGGTAATACATACACACCACAAGAAGCGTACCGTAGATCATGATGTTTGTGGACGAGAAGACGCGTCTCGGCTTTGCGCCGCGTGGTCCCGTCATGGTGTTTGCGGTCGCATCAGTCATGTTTTTTGCCTCCGAATTCGAGGTAGGCCCATGGGATCAGGATCACCAGGACGCTCAGAAGCATCATTGTTGAGGCCGCAAAACCGAGACCAAGGTTTTGTGAGAGGAACATCTTTTCGATCACGTATTTGGCGGGAACTTCGGACGCGATGCCGGGCCCGCCCGAGGT
>CAZMRS010000377.1:0-3248 GCA_964568435.1 uncultured Boseongicola sp.
CTGCGTCAGTCGTTTCGAGTGCAGCCACGTCGCTAGCTCCACGTAGAACGACGGGCTCATCGAGAGGTCGAACGAAAAGCAGGGACGCGTGGCGTCGTACACCTTTCGCTCAAACGCATCATCTGAGCTTAGCTGGGCTGCTTTGCAGAACTCGGTCCAGCAGGCATCTTCGTTTGTGTAGATCTCGTCGAGACCTCGCCGGAGCAGCGCGATTGCATTGGCGTACGCAAGTGCGTCGTTCGGAGTTCTTGCTCTTTCCTCGCCGAGGCATCTTGTCTTTGTTGAGACTAACGGGATGCATCAAGCGGGTATGGCGCTTGCAAGTCCTTCTCAATCGCGGCCACTGCTTCCTGGGGACACCGAGGCCGGTCTTGCCCCGATTCCGCGGCATTTTGGCGATTCTGACCTGCACGCACGGGCTCACGGTTATGATGCAGAGCTTAGTCTAGCTTGTGTCGTAGAGCTCGACGCGCATGGCACTTACTGTGCGCTTGATTCTGACATGGGCGCACGCGCTGTATTAGGGCCAAATTTAGGAGCGATGGAAGGCGGATATGCTGCGGCAGGCATAACTAAAAGGGTATCAAACCTCGACTTGCATGACAGTGTTACCTCCAGCCACGGCGGTATACGAATAGAGCCAAACTTGGCTTTTATTGCCGCTTCGACTGAGAGTTTTAACCGTCCGACATCGCGGGACGGGGAGATGCCTCCTCTTGGCCCTGGAGTTGGCCCAGATCGTTCTTCTGTGGCTCGTTGGGTGTCAGAGCCTTCCAGAGGAGCTAGCGCTCAGTCAAACGGTCTCGCCTCGCAGCCGGCGGGGTGGTTCCCGGACACATTCTCTGAGGATGAATCGGGCGGTCGGCTTACCGTACAGATTTCACCGGCTGAATTGGTCTCTTCTTCTGCGCCTCTGGCGATTGAAGGCGGTACTTTGGCACGATTGCTACCGAGGGGCGCCGAAGCCAGTCTTGCCCCGATTCCGCGGCATTTTGGCGATTCTGACCTGCACGCACGGGCTCACGGTTATGATGCAGAGCTTAGTCTAGCTTGTGTCGTAGAGCTCGACGCGCATGGCACTTACTGTGCGCTTGATTCTGACATGGGCGCACGCGCTGTATTAGGGCCAAATTTAGGAGCGATGGAAGGCGGATATGCTGCGGCAGGCATAACTAAAAGGGTATCAAACCTCGACTTGCATGACAGTGTTACCTCCAGCCACGGCGGTATACGAATAGAGCCAAACTTGGCTTTTATTGCCGCTTCGACTGAGAGTTTTAACCGTCCGACATCGCGGGACGGGGAGATGCCTCCTCTTGGCCCTGGAGTTGGCCAAGATCGTTCTTCTGTGGCTCGTTGGGTGTCAGAGCCTTCTAGAGGAGCTGGCGCTCAGTCAAACGGTCTCGCCTCGCAGCCATCGGGTTGGCTCTCGGACGCGTACTATGGGCATGAATCCGACGGTCGGCTTTCCGTGCAAATTCCACCGTTTGAATTGATCTCTACATCTGCGCCTCTTGCGGCTGAAGATGGTATTTTGCCACCGCCGATGAACATTGCGGACGCGTTCGGTTATGAGTTCAAAGTAGCCGAGCTCGCAACGATGCAATCTTCGAATACTTTGCTCGCGAACGTCGCGGCTGGTCAGAATGTGCGGGCGGGTCCCGAATCGGGCGTCTCTACACCTGCAAATGATGGAGCAAGCGAGGCGTTCAGCGTCGATATCCGAGCGAGCGCGGGTTTTGAATCCAACCCTTTCCAGTTGGATGCACCTGATCCCGACTCTGCGTCGCTTCGTGCGCGGATTGAGCCCACCTATACGGTTACCGGACCACGAGGGGAGGTTCGTGTAAACGGGCGTCTGGAGCATATCCAGTATGCTCGCTCTTATGGGTCGTTGCAGAATTTTGGAGCGGGCATTGCCTCGAAGATTCGTCTAAATCCTCGGTTTGAAGCAACGATTGATGTTGGGTTTGACAGTGCGGTTTTGGCAGCTACCGACCTAGTTCTTGCGCAATTCGACGAGACACTAGGTGACTCGAGCGTGGGCATACCCACGACTGACATTACACTTTTGGGATTGGACCAACGTCGCGATCAGTTCCGAGCGCAAAGTGGTTTACGCTTTGTGCTGAGCGAACGCGATGAACTCACTATGACTGGGTCTTTTCAGACCGTTCGGTTCAACGGCGAGGGGCTGCAGGACTCCGACCTACTGTCGGCTCAGTTGGGGTATGTGCGCCAGGTAAGTCGCGGTTTTGGAATAGGCGCCGTAGTCGGCGTCAGCGAATTCGAATTCCTGAATTCAACTTTTGCCGATCTCCGTACTATCTCTCCCCAAGTTCGTTTCGTGTTGTCTGTTTCGCCCGAATGGGAAATGTCAGGAGATGTTGGCATCAGCATTATTGAATCACAAATTAATGGCCTCAAGGAATCGTCGACCGCATTCGCAGCAGACCTGTCACTTTGTTATCGAGTAGTGCGCGATAGGTTATGCATCGACGGTTCAAGGCAGGTCTTGCCTACCGGCATAGGAGGTGCAAGTCTCCAATCCGTTGTAGGCGCCTCCTATGCCGCCCGACTTTCCGAGCGAGATACACTAGACCTCGGTGGTGCTTTTTCAACCACGTCAGCACCTGTAATCAACGTTGGGAATGATTTTGAAAGTGTGAGAGGATTTGCCCGCTACGAGCGCCAACTCAATGAACGACTGAACTTTTTTGGGTCAGTCGCGTATTCGGAGTTATCGACTGGTTCCGGTTCAGATAGAAGAAACTTCCAGGCTCTCGCTGGCCTGAGGATTAGGTTGGGTGGAAATCGATGACTCTTGGCCGTAATGAAGATCAATACGACGAAGAAGAGAGTATCTTCAGGGGCAATTTTCTGTTGCACCTTCCGTCAATCGTCCGTGAGCGTTTATTGCTGATCGTGATCCCCACCATTTTGCTGTTGTCAACAGGAATTGCAGCTGCGTATCTATTACCCATAGTCTATCGTTCAACGACCACTTTGCTTGTTGAGTCGCCTCAGCTGCCTGACGATGTTCTGGGTGGTGCTGATGAAGATCTTGTCGACCGGCGGATTGAGCGATTTAAGCAACGCGTCCTTAGCCGGCCACGCTTGATCGAGCTCATACAGACATACCGTCTCTACGCTGATCAGCGAGAAGGTTCGTCTCTTTCGGAAATTGTTGAGGAGATGCGCGAAGCTATTCAAATCAACGCTGTGTCAGCGCAGATTCAGCGATCAGT
>CAZMRS010000378.1:0-1273 GCA_964568435.1 uncultured Boseongicola sp.
AAAGAAGCAGAGCGCCTAATGCAAGATCAAGCTCTCCGGCTCCAAGAAAGAGGCCGATTGCAGCCGTTGGTGGCAAAAGAGCAACCGCTACCATCACCCCGACGAGCGCCGAAGACACTCCTGTCACCAGCGACAGGGCTGCCGCCGCACCTGATGCTAAGGCGATCGCCATACCTGCGAAATTCACATCTGATCGGCTGATAAGCTCGCCGGCTGTGAGGTCGATGGTCCAGACAAGACCAATTGAAACACTCAAAGCCAGAGCGATGCCAATTCCAACGAGATTGGTTTTCAATGCCCGCAGAATGAGACTTCGATCTCCAAGTGCCACTCCCACCGAAAAGGCGAGGTTCGGCCCAAGAAGCGGTGCAATGACCATGGCCCCCACAACAACAGCAACGTTGTTCTGAACCATGCCAAGGGCTGCGACCACAGTAGAAAGAAGGACGTAGCCCAGATAGGTTTGGTCGGTTTTTGCCTGAGCCCAAACATCGTTCCAAATTTCTTCGCGGGTGCGACCGCCGATCCGCTTTTTCAGGTCTTTCTCGGCCTTCTCTATGGCTTCCTTTTCTTCGCGCGGAAGGGGAATGGTGGTCTCGACAGGTAAAATAGTCAGCCGCCAGTCCGACTGTGATGAGAGGGCGCTTTGAATGGCGTCGACGACATCCTGTCGGTTGTCGCCAGCCGAGAGCAGTTGAACGGTTGTGCGATCGTCCTTTTGTGTTTCTTTGAAGGTGCGAATGCCTGATGCGCCAAGCTCTTCCGCTTTCTTGAGAATTGCGGGGACCGTGGAGTCTGGCGCTGACACAACAATCATTCGAACAGTCATGCTTGGACGCTAACTCAGAGCTTGCGATATGGCCACTGGCCTATACCGAACCGAAGTGGTACCCGGCGCCCGACTTGGAAGAGGACTAGCATGGACATTCGCGCGATCCTGATGGGGCTGGCCTTTGCGCTGATGTGGTCGTCGGCCTTTACGTCGGCGCGGATCATCGTGACGAATGCGCCGCCGCTCACTGTCTCCTCAGTTCGCTTCCTGATTGCTGGTGTGGTGACTCTCGCGATTGCGCGGGCACTTGGACAAAGCTTCCGGCTTACGCGTCAGCAATGGCGTCTGACCATCGTATTCGGCATTTGCCAAAATGCTCTCTATCTCGGCCTGAATTTCGTTGCGATGCAGACAGTCGAGGCGTCCATCGCCGCTATTATTGCGTCTTCGCTACCTTTGTGGGTTGGCCTGGCTGGTTGGCTCATGTGGGGCGAAAGGGTA
>CAZMRS010000378.1:1283-3241 GCA_964568435.1 uncultured Boseongicola sp.
GGCTTGATCGGCGGCTTTGTCGGTGTCGCGTTGATTATGGGGACGCGCCTGGCCAGCGGCCTCGATCCGGTCGGCGTAGCCTTGTGTGTTCTGGGCGTCCTCGCTCTGACATTCGCCACACTTGCCGTTCGAGGTGCGTCGTCGGGCGGTAATATGCTGACGGTCGTTGGCTATCAGATGCTGATCGGTTCTATCGCGCTGGCCGTGCCAGCGGGCTTCGAAGTTTGGGACGTCAATTGGTCACCCGTTCTCGTCGTAGCGATCGTCTACACCATCTTTGTTCCAGGCGTCGTCGCGACAATTGTCTGGTTCTGGCTGGTGAACCGCATCGGAACAGTGCGCGCAGCAACCTTCCACTTTCTAAACCCATTTCTTGGCGTGGCCATCGCGGCTGTACTATTGGGCGAGACCTTGGGCTTTTTGGATTTGATCGGCGTCGCGATCATCACCGTGTCGATCCTCGCTGTTCAGATGTCCAAACCAAAGCGATGACGTGACTTTGACGGCCTAAACTGCGCTATGAAATGGCACGCGAGGACAATTGGCCAGTGTAGGCTGTCACGGAATTCGCGCTCGGATATGTCGCCGGATTTCTCACACTGATCAACCCGTGTGGCATACCCGTTTTGTCATCGTGCCGGCGACAGCTCTACAGGCTGGTCGATCCGGGCCGCTCATCCTTGCCGCAGGCATGAGCGTGTTGTTTGTCACACTGGGTTTTCTGATCGCGTCGCTCGGTCAAACGTTTGGCCTCGCGGACGAGACCGTGTCCAATGCCGCTACAGTCTAAAGGGAGACATCCCCTGGATCGTCGTCAATTTACTTTGTTTGCCGCGGCCGTAGGCGCCGCCAAACCGGCTTTCGCATCCTCCGGACTTGATTGCACGCCGGGTCTCGTACAGCAGGAACTGGACGCAGGGAAAACCGTCTTTATCGACTTCTACACAGACTGGTGCACCACGTGCCGTGCTCAGCAGCGCGTGATTTCGGCACTGAAGTCCGAGAACCCTGACTACGAGGCAAATAATTCGTTCGTATCTGTGGACTGGGATAAGAACCGGTACTCTAATCTGGCGCGAGGGCAGAACATCCCACGTCGCCCCACCCTCGTCATTCTGCGTGGGGAAGAGGAACTTGGACGCATCGTTGCCGGTACGCATCAGTCAGCCATTCGCGAATTGATGGACACTGCTTTCAGCGCTGCAGTTGCCTAATACATCTGAGCGATTGCCATCAGCTTAATGCCCGCAACGTCATCGAGTCGCATGAGTTCATCAGACGTTAGAGGTCCTCTACAGGTGTTTCTGGCCGAAACCATCCAACGGGCGAAGCCCTGTGGCCATTCATAATTGAGCTTATCCAGAGACATCGGCGTCCCACAGCACGGCATTGCATGAGCGTGAAGATCAAAGCCGCTCTCATCATCCCAACAGTGGTCCATTTGATGCCCCCACCAGTCGACAGAGGCCTCAGCGCCGCAAGCCGGGCATGAAATACGCTCGAAGTTTTCACCACAATCGATGAACTGAATGCGGCCGTAGTCCTTCACCCGCGACTCGGTCGACCCGGCGATTTCTTCCAAAGCAATTCGAATGTTTTCAACCGTTGAAGGTAACGTTGCTTTCGGATCCGCTGGAATGACAACCAGAAAGTGATCCGACATCAGCCGATGGTCCCACGGACACCGCCGGTTTGCGCGCGGTCCAACAACAGATGATCCAGGATCACAGCCGCCGCCATAGCCTCCGCGACAGGCACGGCGCGAATGCCGACGCAAGGATCGTGTCGACCCTTGGTGATGATCTCGGTCTCTTCGCCAGACTTCGTAATTGTTTTGCGTGGGGTCAGGATTGACGACGTTGGCTTCACCGCAAAACGCACGATGACGTCTTGGCCAGTTGAAATACCACCCAAAATGCCGCCGGCGTGGTTGGAGGAAAACACAGGACCGTCAGGCC
>CAZMRS010000379.1:0-3240 GCA_964568435.1 uncultured Boseongicola sp.
TAGAACTGACCCCCGGCAAGATCATTCAGGTAGCGGCAGATCACACGGCTGTCGTAGAGCGCGGGGCCATCTTCGCGGATGAGCACCGGGACCTTTCCAAGCGGGTTGGCTTTCGCGGTCTCGCTGTTGGCGGCCAACGGTGTGCCGCTACCGCCGACGAAGGTGACCTGATCCAAGAGCCCGCTTTCCCGAAGCAGAACATCAACCTTGCGAACATAGGGCGAGGTCGTTGAGTGAAAGAGTGTCATCGACATTGGCGTCGTCCTTACGTCTGAGTGGGGTTGGGGCTCTGCCCCGCTCGCGTCCGCTCGCCCCCCGGGATATTTGTGCCAAAAAGAAATAGCTGCCCGTTTTCATGGCTGACCCGCACATCAAGCAAATCTCCTTCGGGTTGGTCCGTGGAAAAGTGGACTTCTGCAAAGCTTTCCGTGCGGGCAAGGCGAGGACCCTCGGTCAGGACGCGTTGGGTCTTTCCGTTCAGCGCTGCAAGATGCTGTTGAGCCGCATTGTGCCCCGCATCGCGAAGGAGTGCCGCGCGTTCCTTGATCGCTGAGCCATTCACTTGCGGCATCCGCGCCGCAGGCGTGCCAGGGCGAGGGGAGAATGGGAAGACGTGAAGCCACGTTAGATCACAGTCTTGTACAAGCTTTAGCGAGTTTTCGAACATAGCTTCGGTTTCCGTCGGAAATCCCGCGATGATGTCCGCGCCGAACGTCATTTCGGGGCGAACTCGTTTCGCTTCTTCGCAGAAGCGGATCGCATCGTCGCGCGAGTGGCGCCGTTTCATGCGCTTGAGGATCATGTCGTCCCCCGCCTGAAGTGACAGGTGGAGATGCGGCATAAGGCGCGACTCAGTCGCGATGGCTTCCATCAGGGCCGGATCGACTTCGATTGAATCGATTGAGGAAATCCGCAAGCGTGGAAGATCTGGCACCAGCTTCAGGATGCGACGCACAAGATCACCAAGTTTTGGAGCGCTGGGCAAGTCGGCCCCCCAACTGGTCAGATCAACACCAGTCAGCACCACTTCGTTGAACCCGCGCTGCACAAGTCGCTTAATCTGATCGACTACCACCCCAGCCGGCACCGAGCGGGAGTTTCCCCGCCCGAACGGTATGATGCAAAACGTGCAGCGGTGATCGCAGCCGTTTTGAACTTGGACGTAAGCACGATGGCGTCCGAAGCCGTCGATCAGGTGACCCGCGGTTTCAGTCACAGACATAATGTCGTCGACTTGCACGCGCTCGGTCTCACCGATGAACCCGGCCGCGTCGACCCAGGCCTCAGGTTGCATCTTCTCAGTGTTGCCAAGGACAAGATCGACCTCTGCCATTTTGGCGAAACGCTCGGGCTCGGTCTGAGCTGCGCAACCGGTGACGATGACTTTCGCAGAAGGGTTCTCGCGGCGAAGTTTGCGGATTTCCTTTTGACTTTTACGCACTGCTTCGGCAGTCACGGCGCACGTGTTGACGATCACGGCGTCCGAAAGACCCGCAGCGTCCGCCATTTCACGCATGGCTTCGGACTCGTACGCATTCAGACGGCAGCCAAGCGTCGCAAAGGTGGGCACCTTACGATCCATCGCTCGCGCTTTCTAAGAAGTCCGCACCGAAGACGCCTGAAAAGACATGCTGGGTCGGCCCTGTCATCCAGACGCCATCGTTGCGCCAGTCGACCCAGATGCGACCACCGTCGAGATCAATTTTCACCGCCCGATCCGTGAGACCACGACGATGCGCGGCGACCGCGACAGCGCAAGACGAGGATCCAGAGGCGAGTGTTACCCCAACACCGCGTTCCCAGACGCGCATACGCAGATGGTTTTCGCCCAAGAGGCTTACGAACTGAACGTTGGTGCGCTCGGGATAAAGTGGGTGATGCTCCATCTCTGCGCCTCGCGCTTCCAGATCGACGGCTTCGGCATCATCCACGAAGAAGGTGCAATGCGGGTTGCCCATACCGGTCGCCGTTGGTGCGCCGTCGATTGGCAGCTCGAGCGTATCCATTGCTTCGGCGAGCGGCACGTCCTGCCAGTCAAGAAACGGTGCGCCCATGTTGACGCGTGTCAGGCCATCGCCTGCATCCTCGCACGCTAATATCCCGCGTTCTGTCTTGAGCGTGAGGTGGGATACGCCCAACTCATCCATGAGCTGACGCGCGATGCAGCGCGTTGCGTTTCCGCACGCAGCAGACAACGAGCCATCTGCATTAAAGAAGATGAGGTCGGCGGTTGCGTCCTCGCTTTGTTCGACAACGGCCAGTTGATCGAACCCGACACCACGATGACGATCCCCGATCGCACGCGCTTCCGCGGCTGTCACAGTGCGGCCACCATTGCGGCGGTCGATCACGACGAAGTCGTTGCCAAGCCCATGCATCTTCATGAAGGGCAGGCTGTTATCTGGCGTCTGTTGCGTCATGGCGCGCCGTATACGCTTCGAATCGCGCGCTGCAAAGATGAGAAGCGCTTACTCGAGGATTTCTGTTGCGAGGCGCAACTCGACCGCGCGCTCGGCATCGACGATCCAAATGTCGCCAAATGGAACCTCATAGGCGGCTTCATTGACGGCACTTAGACCGAAGCTCGCCCAGTAGGGCCTGTCAATCGAAAGACCGAACTCGCGATCGAGTGCAGAATGCATGCCAAGCTCTGCGGTCGCCGCCATAGAGCGCTCCTGGCCAGCGATAAAAATGTCCACGCAAGCAGATCGACAGCTTTCAAGCACCAGCGTGTTCATGTTGGCGCGTTCCAGGGCCCGCCCGATAATGTGCGATGCTATCAAATCGCCGCCGGGACTCTGCGCGAGCACAAGGCCGTCGATATCGGCCTGCATGAGCAAAAACTGAAAGGTATATGCAGTATCGGGCGTGATCTCCCCGTCGAGAACAAGGACTTGGCCGCCATCTTCCAGTGTTTCGATGAACAGGTTGCCGCCAAGCTCTTCGGCTTCGGGACTGACCATCAACCCGTTATTCGGCGAACCGCAGGCCGCGAGACTCACAAGTGCCGCAGCACAGAACAATTTACGCATTCACTTTCCAATCTTTGGGTTCGCGAACAGGGTGATGGGCTGTGCCAGTCGCGTCAAGCTGCCTGAGGATGCGGTTTGTCACACCGTGGTCTATTTGCCCTTGACGCGTCGTGCGGCTGGGGTTACGTCCGGCGCCCGAGTGGGCCGTTAGCTCAGTTGGTAGAGCAACTGACTTTTAATCAGTGGGTCACAGGTTCGAATCCTGTAC
>CAZMRS010000380.1:0-3239 GCA_964568435.1 uncultured Boseongicola sp.
AGTTCCAGCTCGGCAAGGACTTTGATGGCGGCGGACAGCTGCCCTCGCCCGCCGTCGATGAATAGCACGTCGGGCACCGGCACCTCGCCCTTCTTGATGCGTGCGTAACGCCGCTGCAATGCCTCGGCCATCGCCGCGTAATCATCGCCGGCCGACGCGGGCTTCAGGTTAAAACGCCGATAGTCACTCTTCAGCGGCCCGGCCTGGTTGAAGACGACGCATGAGGCCACCCATCGTGTGCGACACATCGAAGCACTCGAGGCGTTCGGGCGGCGCTTCGAGCTTGAGCGCGTCACCAAGCGCCGTGAATTGCTTCTGGATCGTGGCGTTGCTGGCCACCTTGATCTTCAGTCCCTGCTCCTCTTTGCTTCGCGCCAGCTTCAGCTAGCGCCTGTGGTTCTGCGTGAGGTCTGCCGCCGTCAGCCGTGCGCCCACGGCCAATGATCCGCCCGTCTTTGACGATGACACAGCCCACAGCCGGGTTCGGCCAGACTCGCCCAAGCCCGCGCCGCGCAAGCGCGAGCGCGTGGCGCATGTGGGCTTCGTGGTCTTGGCTCACTCGTCTTTGTTGGGAGGGCGGAGTTCGCTGACAAACTTGTCGAAGTCGTCCGCCGCCTGGAAGTTCTTGTAAACACTGGCAAATCTCACGTACGCTACCGTGTCGATCCGCGCGAGGCTTTCCATGACGATCTCGCCAATGGTGGTGGATGGGATGTCCGTTTCGCCCATGCTTTCAAGCCGCCGCACGATGCCGGAGATCATCTGATCCATACGCTCGGGCTCGACCGGGCGTTTTTGCAGAGCGATGCGGATCGAGCGTTCGAGCTTGTCGCGGTCGAAGTCTTCACGCTTGCCGTTGGATTTGATGACCACGAGGTCGCGCAGTTGAACGCGTTCATACGTGGTGAAGCGCCCGCCACATGCCGGGCAAAACCGCCGCCGTCTGATCGCAACATGATCCTCTGCGGGTCGTGAGTCTTTCACTTGAGTGTCAATATTTCCGCAAAATGGGCAGCGCATTCGCCATGTCTCCCTGCCATCCTTTGGGGGTCGCCCCCTGTTATCCACAGGAACTATAGGGGGCTGCCCGGATTTTGGGTAGGTCTGATTTTGGAGCACTATATGCGGCAGGCTCCGGGCGTTGCGCGTTTGCACCGGGTGGAACGGTTTTGATGTGAGAGTTGGAGAGTTTTTGGTTTCGCCGCGCCTAACGCGCGCCGAGGTGAGCGAGAGGGACGTTGTCCCCCTCGCGCTCCCCCTAAGGTACTTTTAAAAGGGTGAGAAGCTGGCGATCACCTGGCGTTGATGCGGCCGGTTGCGGTGTTCGAACAGATAGACGCCCTGCCACGTGCCAAGGGCCAGCCGACCGTTTTCCACGGGAATGGTCAGTTGCGTGGGCAGCATGGCCGCTTTTATATGCGCCGGCATGTCGTCGGGGCCCTCATAGGTGTGGGTCAGGTAGCTCATGCTGGGGTCGGTGGTTGGCGGCACGAGCTGGTGGAAGAAGGCCTGAAGGTCAGTTTGAACTTCGGGATCGGCATTTTCCTGGATTACGAGCGAGCAGGACGTGTGGCGCACGAAGAGATGAAGCAGTCCGCTTTCCTGGCTCTGAACGTTCAGCTTGTGGGTGAACTCGTAGAGCCCGGGGCCGTTGGTTGAGAGGGTCAGCGTCATGTGCATGGCGAAAGCTCGATGTAGCGTGTGCCTGCCGCATTCAGGCGGACGTCAGAGACAATTTGGAACCCGCGTGCCTGGAAGACATCAAGGGGATCGCTGTCGTCTTGATCGGAGAAGATTTTGAGACCATGGCCAAACTGGATGGGCTCGACCGTGAGGTTCACCTTGTGGATCGCACCGTGGTTCAGGAACCAGTCGTGGACCCGCGTACCGCCGAGGATCAGACCTTTCTTAAGGCCGTACACACCTTTCACATGGTGCGGCAAGTGGTCTGGGGTGATCTGTGTTGGGTCGAGCCAGACTTGCGTGGGCCTTTCCCAGCCTTCTGTTTTTGTTGAGAAAATGATGCGTCGGCGATGTGGTTTGTCGGCCGCGCGATGTGTGTGGCGCCCCATGATCGCCCAGTCGGCAGCTTCGACGTCTCGGAAGAACAGGTCTTGCTCTTCCGCGCTGGCCCAAGTGTGGGGGGCATCGTCTGGCGCGCGCGCGATGAAGCCATCAGCGGACGTTGCTACCGTCAGGGTGAAATGTGGTGATGTCTGCGTCATTCCCCCGGACACTATTGATTTTCAGTGACGTGTGTAGGGGGAATCGACCGGGATTTATGCAGCGGCGTGGGTGACCTGGCTGAGATAGGCGTCGGCGAGTACGATCAGCCGACGTTCCGCGTTTTGCTGGCTGAGGCGGGCATCAAGATTTGCGATTTGCTTGCGGAAGTTCGCCCAGGCTGCACCATCGCGCGGTTCCTGCTTCATTTCGTTGGAGTGCCCGTGAATGGCCAGCGCCTTTGCCTCGCGGATCAGATTGGAGTGATCCTCGGCGCCCAAGGTTTCCGCTGTGTTGGCGTAGCGCGCGAACTGATCCGGCGACACCTTCGCAAGATATTTGGGGAGCAGCCCTGAACAAAAGATCCGTTCGATATCGATGGCATCCTTGGCCATGCGTTCGGCAGTGTTTGGGCTATAAAGCGGATTGTTCGATTCTTTGGCCTTCGCCGCTGCCCAGAGGGCTTTCAGCCGTGCTTTCGCCTGATCGGGGTCGATGTCCATGGCGGCCGCCGTGACGCTTTCGGTATCGACGTAAGGTGGGATATCGACAGACGCTGCAAAGTCTTCCCCTGACGGGAATGCCGCCGCGCGTTTCGCACGCATTTTGCGTTTCACGCTGCGCATCATCAGAAGCAACACAAGCAGGACTCCCGCAACCAAGATCACCGTGGGCGAAACCTGCGCCATGCCATCGCCAATGAGCGAGGACCAGGAGGAAGTGCCATCAGGCGTCAAGACCTCGAGAAACGATTGTGTCTTGTGAACAAAGCCGCTCGGAGGTGTCGGCACGATATACGGAGACTGGATCATCCTGTCAGATTAGACAGGGGTTTTGGCGGGACTTAGCCGCGTTTTTGACGTTTTTGGGTCAGTAGCCTTGCGTCATTGTGCGAATGATCGGCAGAGCCACTGCGGCAACTACTCCGACCGTGGCTCCGACGAGCAACCGTGGCACAAGCCCACCGAGACTTGGGGCGGCGACGCTAAGGATGCCGCAGACTACGGCGTAGAAGG
>CAZMRS010000381.1:0-3238 GCA_964568435.1 uncultured Boseongicola sp.
TGTCTATAACGCGTTCTTTACCAACTATCTGGGCGCTCAAGTCATTGATCTGCCGACAGGTGAAGTCTATGCGGCCCTACAGCGTGGTGTTGTTGATGCGACTGGCTGGACACAGATCGGTTTGATCGACCTGAAATGGAACGAGTTCCTGAACTATCGTATCGAACCTTGCTTCTTCTCAACTGACCTCGGAGTCATCGTAAACCTTGAGAGCTGGAATAACCTGAGCGAGGAAGCAAAGACCATTCTTCAGGATGTTGCGGTTCAGCACGAGATTGACAGCGTAAACGCGCTTCGTGGCAAACGTGACGACGATTTTGCCGCGCTCGAAGAGCAGGGCATGAAGGTGGTTGAACTCGAGGGCGAGGCGCGAGCAAACTACCTCGCGGCGGCACGGGAAAAGACCTGGGAGCGCATGCGCGAGCAGATGGCTGAGCATCCTTCTGGTACAGGAAACTATGACCGTCTCATCGAGCTCTTCTACGATCAAGCGGCCGACTAATCGCGAACTGATCGGCCCGAGATTTCCGGGCCGATCACCCTTTTCAGAAGACGCCTATGAAACTGGTAACCAAAACTTACGACGCGTTGCTCGCGTTCATGGCGCTTATTGCCGCTGGGACCTTATTTTGGCTGATGGTTTCGGTCGTGGCCTCGGTGGTTATGCGAAACGTGGGCGTGCAGCCGTTCGCGTGGCTATTCACCAGTTCTGAATATGGTTTATTGTACATGACGATGCTCGGAGCGCCGTGGTTGGTACGCGAGAGAGGGCACGTTCACATTGAGCTTGTTACTGCCGCATTGCCTCCAGCGCTTAGGCGCATAGTCAGTCGCTTGGTTGCTCTTGGGTGCGTCGTCGTTTCGCTCATTCTTGCTTGGTACGGACTTCAGCTTTTTCTAACAAACATCGAACGAAACGACTTTGATGTGCGAGCCTATTTCTATCCGCGCTGGCTGCTTACAATCACCTTTCCCATTGCCTTCACTTTCATGGCCATTGAATTCGCGCGCTTCGTTTTCGGCGAGGAATTGATGCATTCCGGCGAAGCGGGGATTCACGAGTAATGGAGTGGTATGAAGCACTTGCTTTGTTGATCGGCAGCATCATGGCGTTGATGGCCGTCGGCATGCCTGTCGCACTAGCCTTCCTTGCGGCCAATATCATTGGCGCATGGTTATTCATGGGTGGCGAGCGCGGCGTTGTTCAATTGCTGAATAACGGTTGGGGATCTTTGACCAAATTCGCTCTGGTGCCGATCCCTCTGTTTCTTCTGATGGGCGAGATATTCTTCCATACAGGTCTCGGAAGTCGCATGTTCAGCGCGATTGATCGGCTTTTAGGACGCCTACCAGGGCGTCTAAGTTATGTGACTGTCTTAGGCGGAACCGGTTTCTCAACTTTGTCTGGGTCATCTATGGGCTCAACTGCACTTCTTGGGTCGCTCATGGTGCCCGAGATGACTCGACGTGGGTACAAGAAACACATGTCGATTGGACCCATTTTGGGTACGGGAGGTCTGGCGATCATTATTCCGCCCTCTGCATTGGCGGTGCTTCTGGCGACGCTTGCGCAGATTGACGTTGGAGCACTTCTTATTGCCGGGATTATCCCGGGACTGATCCTTGCGTTATTCTACATCGCAACAATTTATCTTCAGACCAAGAGAGACCCTGAGGCCGCGCCGCCTTATGAAGTCGAAACTCAGTCACTTGCAGGCAAGCTCAGTCTGCTCTCGCGCGATGTTATTCCCATGATCGGCTTAATGGTTGTCATAGTTGTGATGATGATTAGGGGCATTGTGACGCCATCCGAGGCCGCAGCGTTCGGAGCACTCGGTGTTTTGATATTGGCGATCTTCTACCGCTGCCTCACGTGGACGGCACTTAAGGCATCTATTCGCGGAGCTTTGCGTGTGACTCTGATGGCCTATCTCATCGTGTTTGGATCCGCGACCTTTAGCCAGTTACTAGCGTTCTCTGGGGCGTCGAGAGGCCTCATAAACTGGGCAACAGGCTTCGAGCTCGATCCGATTTACATGTTACTCGTTATGTTCTGCGTTCTTCTCATCCTAGGAATGTTCATGGAGCAGATTTCTATGATGCTGCTGACCGTGCCAATCTTCTTCCCACTGGCAACGTCACTTGGTTTCGACCCGATTTGGTTTGGTTTGATTATGCTGCTCGCGCTTGAGATCAGCTTTACCACGCCCCCATTTGGGCTTTTGCTTTTCGTTATGAAGGGGGTTGCTCCAGCCGATACCACCATGCGTGAGATCTATCTTGCAGCAATCCCATTTATCGTCTGCTCATTGCTTCTTGTTGCTCTGCTAATCTTATTCCCAGCTTTGGCGCTCTGGCTGGCAACACTCTGAAGATTGTGGTCGCAGCACGTTTGCAGTGCTGCGCGATCGCGTACTGGTCGATCCGCAGGTCCACGTGCGTTTAGTGGTTGTCCCTCGGTGTACCTTTTGAACGTGCGATGTCTTTGTAACCGGGCGCTCCGCGAAGAACCATTCCTTCGCTAAGTGGCCCAACGCGCTCGCGGAAAATCTCTTGCCAAGGCGACTGGCTTTCGGGTGCGAAGGGCTGCTGAGGTAGCATCGCGCGGCGGCGCTCGAGTTCTTTTTCATCTACAAGCATGTTTGCTGTGCATTCGGTAAGGTCAATGCGGACGACGTCGTTGGTTTGTACGAGAGCCAAGCCACCGCCCGCTGCCGCCTCGGGAGATGCATTCAGAATGGAAGGAGAGCCAGATGTGCCTGATTGCCGTCCGTCTCCGATGCAGGGTAGTGCCTGGACCCCTCGTTTCAAAAGGTAAGACGGCGCGCGCATATTCACAACCTCCGCAGCACCTGGGTAGCCAATGGGTCCAGCACCTCGCATAATCAAGATGCAGAACTCATCGATACCGAGACTCTCGTCGTCGATGCGCTTATGGTAGTCCTCTGGTCCGTCGAACACGATTGCGCGGCCTTCGAAGGCGTTTGGGCTTTCAGGGTTCGACAAGTAACGTGTACGAAACTCATCAGAAATAACACTCGTCTTCATGATGGCGCTATCAAAAAGATTGCCTTTCAGATTGATGAACCCAGCGTCCTTCAGCATTGGCGCCGCCACCGTCTTAATGACATCTGTATTGTCACTTCGTACGCCTCGGTAGTTTTCAGCGATTGTTCTTCCATTCGCAGTCAATGCATCCGGATGAGGGAGCAAGTCAGCCTCCAGAAGTTCCCCAACA
>CAZMRS010000382.1:0-3230 GCA_964568435.1 uncultured Boseongicola sp.
CTACGCCGACATACTGTCGGAGGTTGCATAAATGGCCCTGCCACAAACCAAATTGGACGCGACCGAGGCGAGGTTGGCAGAGCTGACGCTGCCGGACGGCGCGGTATGGGCAAACGATGCCCGCGCTGACGCGCTCATTCGATTGCGTACAATGGGCTTGCCCGGACCACGCGACGAATACTGGCGGTTTACGCGCCCCGACGCATTGAACGCACCACTTGCGCCCGAAGCCTCATTGTTTGCGCATCAGGAGACGATGCTGTTCGATGGGATCGACCGCCTTCGAGTCGTTTTCCGCGATGGCATTTTTGACGCGCAAGCGTCCGATGATCTGGCAGCGGAGAACCTGGAGATCGAGCGTCTCGCCGATGCAGCGGCGAAGGATATTCACTGGGCCAAAGACCTCTATGGCGTCCTTGAAGCACGCGGCCAAAACCCTGTTCAACGCCCTTTCGCGGCAATGAACACAGCCTTCGCAACAGATGGTGTTGTGTTGCGAGCGACCGGACCGGTGTCCAAACCCGTCTCGCTTATTTACCTCCATGAGGACACAACGAGTGACGCCATCCTCCATTTCGTGATCCGGGTCGAAAAAGGTGCCGACCTGACGGTTCTCGAAAACGGTCCAGCTGCGGCGCGCTTTAATAAATGCATGGAAGTTGACGTGGCCGACGGCGGAGCGTTCCACCACGTCCGTGCGCAGGGTCGCGATCACGAACGTCATGCTGTCACGCATATTTTCGCGCGCCTTGGCGAAGAAAGCACATTCAAGTCGTTCACTCTGACCGCAAACGGGCGTCTCACGCGCAACGAAGCTGTCATTGAAATCACCGGAGACAATTCGGTGGCTCATATCGCGGGAGCCGCCGTCGGCGACGGTGATTTTCACCACGATGACACGGTGTTCATCACACATGATGCCGTGAACTGTGAAAGCCGTCAGGTGTTCAAAAAGGTGCTGCGCAATGGTGCGGTGGGGACGTTCCAAGGCAAGATCCTTGTGAAAGAAGGTGCCCAAAAGACCGATGGCTATCAGATCAGCCAGTCACTTTTGCTCGACGAAGACGCGCAGTTTCTCGCAAAGCCGGAACTTGAGATCTACGCTGACGACGTTGCGTGTTCTCATGGCTCTACAAGCGGCGCAATAGACGAGGATGCGCTGTTTTATCTACGCTCCCGCGGCGTCCCCACGGGAGAGGCACAAGACCTTCTGGTTCTTGCATTCCTGGCCGAGGCCATCGACGAGATCGAGGATGAAGACATCGCGGCTGATATTCTTGGTCGTCTCGAAGGGTGGCTGCAACGCCGCCGGTCATCCTGAGGACGCACGACATTGAGCATCGCGCTGGATATCGTGCGAACCTACCGGGCCCCGCGCGAGGTCGTCAGACGCCGCTTTGGCGCGACCGAGCGGGAAGACCGCGCGCTCGCCATTCTTATGGGGGCATGCTTCCTGATTTTCGTGGCTCAATGGCCGCGTCTGTCACGGGAAGCCTTTCTTGATCCGTCGATCGAGCTCAACGCACTCATGGCCGGCGCGCTCTTCGGTTGGGTGCTGGTCGCGCCTTTGTTCTTTTACTGTCTGGCTCTTGCGGTTCACTGGATTTTGAAGCTGCTCGGCCGCGGTTCCACTGGATATAAGTCCCGCGTTGCGCTCTTCTGGGCGCTCCTGGCGGCGGCACCGTTGTGGCTTTTGTCGGGGCTTATGAATGGGTTTGTCGGCGACAGCGGCGGAACAACGCTGATCGGCATCATTGCACTTGGCGCGTTTCTCGTGTTTTGGGCAGCGGGTGTAGTTGAAATTTCGAAAGAGCCTGCTGTCGGGCAGGGGTAGCATCATGCTGAAAATCTTTCTTCCAGTCGCGGCGCAAGCCATTCGTGAGCCACGGGAAGCGGCGAATACGCTGATGTCGCTGGGCGTGCCGTCGGCAGCGTTGTGGCCCGCATTTGGTGCGTTGGTCTGTCTAACGGTTATTCTCACGTTCCTTTCAGGTGGCCTGAGCACGGGTGGTGAGGCCGCCACGGTCGGCCCGCTCTCATTGGCGTTTACATCTGCGCTTGCAGGGGCGGCTTCAGTATTTCTGGTCTGGAAAATTGGTGGCGCGTTGGACGGAACAGGAAGCTTTGAAGAAACACTGCTTCTGACGGTGTTTCTTCAAGGGATCGTCTTCGCCGCGCAGTTCGTCGAGTTGCTGATTTTTCTCTTCCTGACACCTTTGGCCGGTGTGTTCTCGATTGCTGTAGTCATCCTGACGTTCTGGATCAATCTCAACTTTATCGCGGCACTTCACGGCTTTACGTCGCTTTGGAGAGCATTTGGTGTGCTGCTGTTTGCGTCCCTTGGCGTGGCTTTGATTTTAATATTCGCAATGTCCCTTCTCGGGGTTCAATTCATGGCCGGAGGCTTTGCTTGATGTACGACGTCGATAAAGTTCGCGCAGATTTTCCAATTCTCTCGCGTGAAGTGAACGGCAAGCCGCTCGTGTACCTCGACAACGGGGCGTCCGCGCAAAAACCGCAAGTCGTAATCGACGCGGTAACGCGCGCTTACGCTGAAGAATACTCAAACGTACACCGTGGTCTCCACTACCTGTCGAACCTGGCCACCGAGAAGTACGAGGCGGTGCGCGGCACCGTTCAACGCTTTCTCAATGCTGCGTCAGAAAACGAGATCGTTATGAACACCGGCACGACCGAGGGGATAAACCTTGTCGCTTACGGTTGGGCCATGCCGCGCATGGAAGCAGGTGACGAGATCATTTTGTCCGTGATGGAACACCACGCGAATATCGTGCCTTGGCATTTCTTGCGGGAACGTCAGGGGGTGAAGCTCGTTTGGGTCGATGTGGATGAAACAGGAGCGCTCGATCCGCAAAAAGTACTGGATGCCATCACGCCACGTACCAAACTCATCGCAGTAACACATCTGTCTAACGTCCTTGGCACTCGCGTCGACGTGAAAGCAATCACCGCAGGCGCCCACGCCCAAGGCATTCCAGTGCTCGTTGATGGGTCTCAAGCGGCGGTCCATATGCCGGTGGACGTTCAGGATATCGGCTGCGACTTCTATGCAATCACAGGCCACAAGCTTTACGGCCCCAGTGGGTCCGGTGCGATCTATATTCGTGAGGACAGACAGGCAGAGATGCGCCCATTCATGGGCGGCGGGGATATGATCCGCGAGGTCCACAAAGACACTGTCACGTGGAACGACCCACCAATGAAATTCG
>CAZMRS010000383.1:0-3226 GCA_964568435.1 uncultured Boseongicola sp.
TTGTTCAAAATGAACTGCTTCACGGGCAAACGGTATTGCACCGCTGTCCCCATCTCTTGCATGTTCATCAACCACGATGCTTCACCAGCAACGTTGATAACCAATGCATCCGGGTGGGCCATCTGAACGCCCACCGACGAAGGGAACCCATAACCCATTGTGCCGAGACCACCCGATGTCATCCAACGGTTCGGCTCGTTAAACCCGAGGTATTGCGCGGCCCACATTTGGTGCTGACCAACTTCGGTGCAGATGTAGCGTGACGGATGATCCTTCGTCAGCGCCTCTAAACGCGCCAAAGCGTATTGAGGTTTGATCGTCGGGCCCTCTTGCTTAAACGCCAAACAATCAACTTTGCGCCACTCTTCAATCTGCGACCACCACTTCGCGACAGCTTCGCTGTTGGTCTTGCGACCGCGCGATTTCCAAATTCTTAACATATCTTCGAGAACATGCGCGACATCGCCGATGATCGGCATGTCTACGTGGATGACTTTGTTGATGGACGACGGGTCGATATCCACATGCGCTTTAATTGACCCCGGAGAGAAGTCCTGAACACGTCCCGTGATCCGGTCGTCAAACCGCGCGCCGATGTTGATCATCAAATCGCAGTCGTGCATGGCCAGATTGGCCTCGTAGAGCCCATGCATACCCAGCATGCCCAGCCAGTTTTTGCCATTGGCCGGATAACAGCCCAGACCCATCAATGTTGATGTAATGGGGAAACCCGTCGCATCTACCAGCTCACGCAGCAACGCGGTTG
This sequence comes from uncultured Boseongicola sp., assembly GCA_964568435.1. Taxonomy (GTDB): domain Bacteria; phylum Pseudomonadota; class Alphaproteobacteria; order Rhodobacterales; family Rhodobacteraceae; genus Boseongicola. The sequence goes on from CAZMRS010000383.1 coordinate 767, forward strand.
CGGCATCGCCCGAGTTGATGACACCGCCGCCCGTGTAGAATATCGGCCGCTTCGCCGTTTCCATTGCTTCGACCAGCGCCTTGATCGTTTCAATGTCGCCCTTAACCTGAGGCTGATAATGCGAAACCTTCGCCGCTTTCGGCGCGGTATACTTGCCGTTCGCAAACTGAACGTCCTTCGGGATGTCCACCAAAACAGGTCCGGGGCGACCGTTTGTGGCGACGTGAAACGCCTGATGGATCACATTCGACAAGGCATCCGTCTCTTTCACAAGCCAGTTATGCTTAGTGCAGGGACGCGTGATGCCAACGGTATCGGCTTCCTGAAAGGCGTCGTTGCCGATCATAAAGGTAGGCACCTGGCCGGTCAGCACGACGATCGGGATCGAGTCCATCAGGGCATCCGTCAGCCCCGTAACAGCGTTGGTTGCGCCGGGGCCCGACGTCACCAGACACACACCCGGCTTGCCCGTCGAACGCGCATAGCCTTCAGCCGCATGAACAGCGCCTTGTTCGTGGCGGACTAGGACGTGACGAATCTGGTTTTGCTGGAAGATTTCATCATAAATCGGAAGCACAGCACCGCCGGGGTATCCAAAGACCACCTCGACACCCTGATCCTTCAGGGCCTGTACTACCATCTTCGCGCCAGTCATCTGCGTCTTGCTCATCGCGCCATTCTCCATTCGTCGCGCATAAAAAAAGCCCCCGATCTTCGGAGGCGCATGGGGTACCGTTATGGTGTCCGTTACCGGCCCATGCGCCATTTCCCTACGAGGACGACAATCGGGGTCATTTCCCGCTCCCTTAACTTGGTGACGGGGACACTAGGGTTGGGGGCAAGGGGCGTCAACATAGAATTTTGCATTTCTTGCGTATTTGGGCGGTTTGGCGAAATTTTTCTCTCATTGGCTGCGAACTCGTATCAGAATGTCTTTTCGTTTCAGGGCTCGGACTTATGGTGGCAGGCATGAAGGTTGATAACCAAAAGCATCGGCTGCGCGTTCAGCCCACCCGGATATCCATTCGCGGTTGGTCCCGTGTTTTGTTGCGATCCGCGGCGCGCGTTTTCCCGGATCAGATCGGGCTGATTGCAGCTGGGGTCGCGTTTTATGCGCTACTGGCCGCGTTTCCAGCCATTGCCGCTCTGACGGCGTTGGCTGGCCTTTTCATAGAGCCTGCCGATGTCGTGACGCAGTTGGAAGAGTTTGCGGGTTTCCTGCCCGACGATGCCGCCTTGATATTAATCAGCGAAGTCAACAAGGTCGCCGCGTCATCAAATCAAGGCCTCTCACTGGCGCTGATACTTGGGGTGGGGTTCGCAATCTACTTGTCGACCCGAGCAACGACCAGTCTCATCCATGGCTTGAACATCGCTTTTCAGGTCAGTGAGCGTAGAGGCTTCTTTCCATACTGGGGGGCAGTCATTTGTCTAACGATGTCCCTGTTGTTTGGAGTTGCCAGTCTGCTTGTGCTTCTCGTCGGTCTTCCAGCGACCTTGGCATTTGTCCCTGTTGATGCATGGACTGAGCAAATCCTTGCTGTCTCGCGCTGGGTCTTGGTCGCATGTGTTGTACTGTTGGGCCTGTCAGTTCTGTTTCGTTGGGGCCCTTCTGTGAACGCTGCCCGATGGAGATGGCTCACACCAGGCTCCTTGCTCTCGACGGTCTTGTGGTTCTTTGGGACGGTGGGTTTCTCGGTCTACGTCGCGAATTTCGGTAACTACAACCAAACCTTTGGAAGTTTAGGTGGAGTCATCGTGTTGCTCACCTGGCTTTGGTTGTCCGCCTTCATTGTTTTGCTCGGAGCCGTTTTGGACGCCGAAGTTGGCAAGCAGTATCGACGCGAGCGTTCAACGGGAACTGACGGTCGGGAAGAGGGCTCCAGTCAGGAGGCCGACGAACTCACTCCTTTGTGAGCCTGCAAACAGCCTTTGTGCGAACCGAGAGGTTTTGGTTATGGTTAATCGCTAAAAATTATACTAAACAGTACAGTTTATTAAAAATGAACCCAACGATGTCACTCAAACATTTTGTGCAAGGCCGCATGACCTATCCCCGCATTCCTGTTTTCTCAGCCATTCTCATGTTCGCCATAGCGGCCACTGTTGCCCATAGCGGTGCCAAGCCTCTGCGCGACGCGCAACTGGTCGATGTTGTCACAGACACCCGCTTTATTGCTTTCCGCGGCGCGCTGCGGGCCGAGGTGGAGTTTTCTGGAAAAGGTCAGGTCCGTTTTGAATCCGAAGTCGGAAGCTTTGACGGAACATGGTCTGCTGCCGTCGATACAGTTTGCGTATTCTTCGACGACGGTCCCTTGTCGCCGGAATTGTGTTTCGGGCTGAATGAGGAAGCACAGTCTCTCACAACAACGGAAGGCACTTTACTTGTCCCCGTTATGAAGCTGGAGCCCCAAACTTAATCACCCTCTAAGCTGGCCTGTCCCCTGCAGAACTCCATGC
>CAZMRS010000384.1:0-3213 GCA_964568435.1 uncultured Boseongicola sp.
TTCCAGCCCCAGTAGGCCCACGCTCCTGCCAGACGATCGAATACCTGGCGTGCCGAGATCTCACCACCGAAGCGTTCTTCTTCGGGAAGCTTGTCGAGTGCCTTGGTGTCGGGAACCGAACGCCATAGGAATTCTGGTACACCCTTTTCCTTCACTTTCTTCAGAGCGGCGGGAACGCCAGCTTTGCGGAAGTACTTTTGTGCGATGACGTCTGAGGCGACCTGGCTCCACGAAGCCGGAACTTCGACGTTATCCAGTTTGAAAACAATCGTTCCGTCAGGATTACGAATTTCGGAAGACGTATGTGTAAACTCGAGAGCCGCGTATGCGTCTTTTCCGGCTTTGGTAAAGGAACGATCTATTTTCATTTCTAACTTGCCCCGCGTTAGGTCGTTTCTATATCGGCGCGCCTTTGGCTTACGCCGGTTGTTCGTGCCGGTCAGCGACGTCAGAGAGCAAAGAAACTCGGTGCGAGGCCCGGTTGCACAAGCCTCGAGATCGCCCTTGGGGGAGCGTGTGTTTGGAGTTTCCCATCCCTGCGCCGATGCCACTAGATGTTGTGGCTTCCTGACCGGCCAGCACAACCTGAAGCAATTTGCCCTAGGCCGTCAACGGACTTTTTTACATTTCTGTGAAGTTTTTTTGGTTGACCGGTCGCGGTTTTGGGGCATGCGATTCTTGGTTCGAAAGTTGTGAGGAACGCATGCGTTTCGCAAAGTGTGTTATGTATCAGAAAATTCTGTTTGCGACCAAATGGCTAAGTCGTGCACTTGAAGTGAGGGTTCCAAGCCCCTCCCGACGAACTCGCCGTAAACTCAGGTGTGGTGGTTATTTGCGTTGGGCATAAATCTCTCACCCGGTTTGTTGCGAGTTGCCCCTGAGCCTCAATCAAGTGCCCATTTAGTCAGCAGCAACGCGCCGACACTATATATAGTGCCTCACGATCGGAATTTTTTGGAGGTGGTCGGGGCGGAGAGATTCGAACTCCCGACCCTCTGTTCCCAAAACAGATGCGCTACCAGGCTGCGCTACGCCCCGACGAAGCGCTGATTAGCCGTGTTCGCCTCCGGGTGCAATCCTGCTTTTGATTAATTTTCACCTTCGCAGGACCAAGCGGCGTTTTCGCCAATGGAAGGATGCCTCAGTTCGGTCCCCTCTTCGATTCCAAAGAGCGCGGACAGCCCTGCGTTGATCTCGAGCACATATTGTATGTTGTCCCCGCCTGGAATTGCAGTTTCGTCGAGAGGAATTGCGTTTTCGTGGACGCGCACGACAGTCCCGGTTTCATCCAGGAAGATCATGTCGAGTGGGATGAGTGTGTTTCGCATCCAGAACGCGACGCGCTGAGGACGATCATATACAAAAAGCATACCTGCGGAACGCGACATCGACTCTCGGAACATCAGGCCTTGAGATCGCTCTGACGGGTCATCGGCAACTTCAACGGAAAACCGTGCCTGGCCCCAATCACCCCTGAGATCAACGCGGTCAATCGCGCAAGATGCTGCCGCCCAAGAAGGCGTAAAGAGCAAGAGAACATATGTTGCTACGGTAAAACGTGTCACTCGTCAGGCTTCAGGGCAGCTTCCCAACTTGTGACTTGCATGGCCATTCGGCCACGTTTCCCGTCGGTGACGCGCAGCGAAACAGCCTCACCCGGTTGCAAGTCAGCGAGACCGGAGCGGCGCAAAACCTCGACATGAAGGAAGACATCTTCGTCACGGCCGAAAACGTTTGCAAACCCAAATCCCTTGGCCTTGTCGAACCACTTCACGCGAGCTGGTTCGAGCGGCAATGACAGGTCGACGGCCTCGGAAATTTCTGCACTCATCGCCGGTGCGTCATCTTCCTCGCCAATAGGGGGTGCAATCGCCAAGACCTCGACGGCCTGAACGCCACGCGCAGTTTCCTGAACGATCACCTCGATACCAGCGGAATCTGCAACCGAGGATTGTCCGAAATTGCGCAGCACATTCGCATGAAGCAGGATGTCGGGGCCGCCTTCATTGGCCACCACGAAGCCGAATCCCTTTGACGGGTCAAACCATTTAACGGTTCCCGATATACGCGTCCCGTCTTGTTCGGCGTCCGACATATTTAACATCATCCCTCGAGCCTTTGGCCCTTTATTGAGATCAGTCTGGGGCATGGCAGGGGCGCAATGCAAGGACAAATATGTGGAATCCCGAATGTTAGGGCCTCTCACACACTACGGAGCCAATCGTGTTGCCTGCCAACCACGCCCGTCGCTCTCCCTCACGAACCGGAAGCGGTCATGCAGTCTGAAAGCACCGTCCGCCCAGAGTTCGATTTCAACTGGTGCGATACGAAACCCACCCCAATGCGGTGGACGTTTCGGCGAAAGTCCATGTTTTGCGCCCTGTTTTGCCACTTCGGCCATGAGGGCCGAACGACTCGATAAAGGACGCGATTGTTCTGATGCCCAAGCCCCAATCCGGCTCTCAAGAGCGCGCGAGTTGTAATATGCGTCGGCCTGAGGGCCGTCTTCGCGGGTCACGGTTCCGCGAACTCGCACCTGCCGACGCAGCGATTTCCAGTGCATCACAAACGCGGCTTTCGGGTTTGCGGTTAACTCTCGCCCCTTCTCGCTTTCGTAGTTTGTGTAAAAGACAAAAGCGTCATCTTCGATTTCCTTTAGAAGGACCATGCGCACATTTGGCAAACCATTGGCGTCGACAGTCGACAAGGCGATCGCGTTGGCGTCATTGGGTTCGCTGTCCCAAGCCTCGGCCTGCCACCGTCGAATGATCTCGAACGGACTGGAGCCCTTAAAAATACCTGTTCTTTCGCTCATTACGCGCGCTCCTCTTGATGCGAGTGTGTTCATGGCATAGACCCGACGCAGCGTAAACGGGCTGAGGGACAAGGCCATGACCGCAGGGTTAATGACGGGTAAGCGCGGCCTCATTATGGGGCTTGCAAACGACAAATCCATCGCATGGGGCATCGCGAAAGCGCTCGCCGATCAGGGCGCCGAACTGGCGTTCTCGTATCAGGGCGAGGCGCTGAAGAAACGCGTCGGACCTCTGGCGGAGTCTCTGGGATCAGACATTGTTCTGCCTTGCGACGTCAGTGATGGCGACAGCATTGATGCTCTTTTCGATGACTTGAAAGAGCGCTGGGGCAAGTTGGACTTCGTTGTACATGCTATTGGTTTTTCAGACAAAAACCAGTTGAGGGGTCGCTATGTCG
>CAZMRS010000385.1:0-3208 GCA_964568435.1 uncultured Boseongicola sp.
GTACAAGGCCTTCGCCGAGCGGATTGAGCGTTATCACACGCCGTACTACCGGGCCCTCGAGGTTTTGCTTCAGCGTCGTCGCCAGCGCTTCGGACACGCGGTCTTGCTCGATGCCCACAGCATGCCGGGGAGTGTGGGCGTCGATCTCGTGCTGGGAACCCTCGATACGGCCAGCTGCGGCGAATCCTTGGCGCAAACTGCCTATGACGCTCTGCGTGGGCAGGGGAACGTCCTACTTTCGGTGCGTAGGGATGACCCCTACCGTGGTGGAGAGATCGTTCGCTCCTTTGGCAGACCGTCCGAAGGGATTTACGCGTTGCAGCTCGAGGTGTCGCTGTCGCAATCCGACATTGGGATTAATGGCTGGGCGATTGAGAACCGCCTCTATGCAGAAGACCCGTACCGTGGGTTTTTGCCTTCGATTGGTCGCCTGACGCGGTATCGTCCGCCTGCCGAGGTAGCGGAAGACAGCCATGCCGTTCGAAACGACACTGGTGTGTTCGAAGGTGGCGAGATCAGCATGTTTTACGACCCGATGATCGCGAAGCTCTGCACATGGGCTCCCTCACGTGGACAAGCGATTGAAGAAATGCGGGTGGCCCTTGATACGTTTGAGATCGAGGGGATCGGGCACAACCTGCCGTTCCTGTCTGCTGTGATGGATCATCCCAAGTTTATCTCGGGAGATATGACAACGGCGTTTATCGCCGAAGAATATCCAGACGGTTTTGATGGGGTCACGCTAGACGACACCACCCAGCGTCGGATCGCGGCAGCTACCGCTGCAATGTACCGGGTTGCTGAAATCCGTCGAACTCGCGTATCGGGCCGCCTAGGCAATCACGAACGGCACGTTGGTGCTGACTGGGTGGTGGAGTTGCCAGGACAAAAGTTGCCGGTGAAGATTTCGGCGGACCCGGATGGCGCAACCGTGACGTTCGACGATGGGCAGGAAATGCGTGTGACGAGCGACTGGACGCCTGGAATGCCCTTGGCTGAGTTGGTTGTCGACGGCGAACCGCTTGCTCTCAAGATCGGCAAGATCACTGCCGGGTTCCACGTGCGTTATCGGGGCGCGTCGATGGACGTAACGCTGCGCACGCCGCGCCAGGCAGAGCTAGTTGCAATGATGCCCGAGAAGGTGCCGCCGGACACGTCCAAGATGCTCCTTTGCCCGATGCCGGGTTTGATCGTGAGCGTTGCGGTTGAAGAGGGTCAAGAGGTACAGGAAGGCCAGGCGCTGTGCACTGTTGAGGCCATGAAGATGGAGAACATCTTGCGCGCCGAGAAAAAGGGCGTGGTCGCCTCGATCAAAGCGGCGCAAGGCGACAGCCTTCAGGTCGACGAAGTCATCATGGAGTTCGAGTGAGTGCGACTGCGATCATAAGCGGGCGGCGCTATTGCGCCGTCGCGCGGTCCCGGATTTCCTGGCGGCGGAGCGGCATCTTGTCGATGGAACGTGACAGTTCGCGCACGTCCCATGGGAACGGTTTGCGCAATTTCACACCGCCGTCTTTGCCGATGACGGTGAGCATGAAGCCGCGGGGACGCAGTTTTCGGCGAATGTCACTCAGATCAGAGCGCGAAGTGTCGGTTATCAAAACGACGTCACGCTCCACCAGTTCGTCGATGCGCTCGTTCAAAAGGTCAAGCTGCTGTTGGAAAGCTGGATCGGCGGGTGTGTCTGCGAAGACGACAACCGGGCGTGCTATCCAGAGAAAATCTTCAAGATCAACATCTTGGGCGTCGAATACGACTGTCCGATCCGCTTGCCATTTCTCAACAGCAGATGGGCTGTCCACAGTTCCGTCGGTGGCGACAGCCATCGTGGCCGCAATCGACAGCGCTGCGGATACAAAAAAGGTCTTCAAGAGCGGTTCGGTCATTCGTCCTCCGTTGACAGAGAATATATGCGTGAATTTCGGAATTCGTAGGGGTCAATTAGCTGGTCACACCAATTTCAGCAAATCACCCGCAAGCGAGGAGAGAGAACAATGAGTGACTGGAAGTCGCTTGCCGAGAAGGAGCTTCGCGGTCGGAGCTTGTCAGATATTGAGTGGGAAACCCTTGAGGGTATTCGCGTCAAACCGCTTTATGACCAGTCGGACACGGACGGGCTGGAGCATATGGGGTCTACACCTGGCTATGCCCCTTTCACGCGAGGTGTGAAGGCGACGATGTATGCCGGTCGGCCTTGGACCATTCGACAGTATGCGGGTTTTTCCACAGCCGAGGAATCGAACGCTTTCTACCGTCGCAACCTCGCGGCGGGCCAGCAGGGTGTATCTGTGGCGTTCGACTTGGCAACCCATCGCGGCTACGACAGCGATCACCCGCGCGTCGAAGGCGATGTCGGTAAAGCAGGCGTGGCGATTGACAGCGTGGAGGACATGAAAATCCTCTTCGACGGTATACCGCTGGATCAGGTCAGCGTGTCGATGACGATGAACGGTGCTGTCATCCCGATTCTTGCGAATTTCATCGTCGCGGGCGAAGAGCAAGGGCACGACAAGGCGCTGCTCGCAGGCACAATCCAGAACGATATCCTGAAGGAATTCATGGTACGGAACACTTACGTGTACCCGCCGGAGCCTTCGATGCGTATCGTGGCGGATATTATCGAGTACACTTCCGATCACATGCCCAAGTTCAACTCGATTTCGATTTCGGGCTACCACATGCAGGAAGCTGGAGCGAACCTTGTGCAGGAATTGGCCTTCACGTTGGCCGACGGGCGCGAGTATGTGCGCACAGCCATCGCGCGGGGCATGGACGTCGATAAGTTCGCGGGACGACTGAGCTTTTTCTTTGCCATTGGTATGAACTTCTTCATGGAAGCTGCGAAATTGCGGGCGGCGCGCCTCCTCTGGTCGCGGATCATGGATGAGTTCGAGCCGAAGAACCCGCGGTCGAAGATGCTACGCACGCACTGCCAAACATCAGGCGTGTCGTTGCAGGAGCAGGACCCGTACAACAACGTCGTGCGGACTGCTTACGAGGCGATGAGTGCGGTTTTGGGGGGCACGCAGTCGCTCCATACAAATGCGCTTGATGAAGCCATCGCTCTGCCGACAGATTTCTCGGCCAGAATCGCGCGGAATACGCAGCTCATTCTTCAGGAAGAGACCGGTGTCACGAATGTCGTCGACCCGTTGGCTGGCTCTTATTACGTAGAGAGCCTGACTGCGGAGCTTGCGGAAAAAGCCTG
>CAZMRS010000386.1:0-3176 GCA_964568435.1 uncultured Boseongicola sp.
TGGTAGAGACGGCTCGGAAAACGAGCCGCAAGTTGGTCGTAGGATACACTTTGCGCCACCACCCTTCATGTATGCGCCTGATCGAAGAAGCCCGCGGGCTGGGTGGCCCCTATGTCTTCCGGCTGAACCTCAACCAGCAATCGAGCGGTGACGAATGGGAGACCCACAAGGCGCTGATGCAAACCACCAGCCCGATCGTCGATTGTGGCGTGCATTACGTCGATGTCATGTGCCAGATCACCGACGCCTTGCCGATCCGAGTGCATGGCATGGGCCTCAGGCTCTCGGACGACATTGCCGAGGACATGTACAATTACGGTCAGTTCCAAGTTGTCTTCGCTGACGGCTCGGTCGGATGGTACGAGGCCGGCTGGGGCCCAATGATGTCCGAGACCGCGTTCTTCGTAAAAGACATCGTCTCGCCCAACGGCTCCGTCTCGATCACCGAAGGCAACAAAGGCGCCTCGTCCGATATCGACGGGCACACCAAGGTGGGTGGCATCCTTGTCCATCGTCCCGGCAACGACCGCATTATCGAGATGCCCGGAGAGCCCGGACATCAGGAACTGTGCGATGCCGAACAGGCCTTTGTTCTGCGCGCGATTGCCGAGGATATCGACCTCACCCGCCATATGAGCGACGCGGTTCAGTCGCTCGCCATCTGTCTTGCCGCCGACGAGAGCATTCGCAGCGGCCAACCCATTTCACTTGAGGAGTCTGCAAAATGACCGCTCTTTCCTTGACCAATGTGAATAAGTCGTTCGGCAAAGTGCATGTCTTAAAGGACATCAGCCTGGACGTGGAGGACGGCGAATTCGTCGTCTTCGTGGGCCCTTCGGGCTGCGGCAAGTCCACGCTTTTGCGCGTGATCGCAGGGCTGGAAGATGCCACCTCGGGCGAGGTCAAGATCGGCGATGAGGTGGTCAACTATGCCCCGCCCTCGAAGCGCGGCATTGCCATGGTATTCCAGAGCTATGCGCTCTATCCACACCTCAACGTGCGTGGAAACATGTCGCTGGCGCTCAAGCAGGAAGGCCAGAGCAAAGACGTAATCGCCGAGCGCGTGAACAAGGCCGCCCAGATGTTGAATCTGAGCGAGTACCTTGAACGCTACCCGTCGGAATTGTCTGGCGGTCAGCGCCAAAGGGTGGCCATTGGGCGCGCCATCGTGCGTGAGCCGAAGTTGTTCCTCTTTGACGAACCGCTGTCCAACCTCGACGCGGCGCTGCGGATGAACACACGGATCGAGATTGCCAACCTGCACCGCCAGCTCAGCGCCTCTATGATCTATGTCACCCACGACCAGACCGAAGCGATGACACTGGCCGACAAGATCGTTGTCCTGCGCGACGGGCGAGTGGAGCAAATCGGCAGCCCGATGGATCTCTACAACAACCCTGCCAACCAGTTCGTCGCCGGGTTCCTCGGTTCCCCGTCGATGAATTTCTTCAACGCCGACCTGGTCGGAGAAGGGGACAACCACACAATCGGCATTCGACCGGAGGACTTGTTTGTTGCCGACGATGGAGCTCTGAACGCGACGGTCATGCATGTCGAACAGTTAGGCGGCGATACAAACGTCGTGGCGAGATTGAACAGCCATCAGATCACTGCGCGGCTGTTCGGTCAGCACGACGTCGAGGAAGGCACCGACATTCGCTTCGGATACGCGCCGGAACGGACGTATCGCTTTGATCAGAAAGGCGCGCGTTTAGGAAAATAACGCGCTGTTTCTCGGCAAGACGGCATGTTCCCCAGCAGTGGAAGTTGTCGGGCAGCACAGATACCGAAACATGCCCTGCGTTCGACTAATGGCATTTTGTAACTGTGGCCGGCATGGCAGCAAGGTGACGGTGTAATTCGCGCTGGGCTCGTCCACTCAAAGGTCAGCTAAAGGTCAATGTGCACTCGAATTCCGATCGCACCGGTGAAGATTTGGAAGTGTGAATCTAACACAACCCTTCAATGCTCATTTGCACCAAACGAGGCTCTGCAGGTTCGCGGATTTAATAGCATTTAGCAGCTTGGTCCGCAAAGCGGACTTACAATCTAAGTTCAATGTGGATGAACAATCACCTGTTTTCTTGGGATTGCGACAAGCTAACTTGTTTCCTTCATCAATCGCAAGAAGACAGCGCGGTTTGGACAAAATACCGGTGGGCCATCACTTCCGTTGCCGAAACTAACCCAAGACGAGCATGACCGAAGCTGATCGCAAGTGGTGCATCCAATCATGCTTTGCCGCACTGCCTCACGCACCTCGGTTCCAATTCGTTTTGGAAGCGAAATGCCCAGGATCTGCATTACCTGCCGCCGGATCGTCATTCCTCGGTTAAATCTGTTACCCCAAGCTCGAAAGTCTGCCAGTTCCATTTTCCCTCCCATTTATGTTAATAATTTTCATCAAGTCTTCGTCTGAATTCGTTGACGTAAATCAAAATGGTCGACTGCTTGGTGTTTCGTGAACTGAGCTCTTTTTATTTTGTCACGTTTGTCTCTGGCTTATCGCCAAAAAGGTGCCTCCAAAGTTGGGAGGCGCAGGGTCGGCTCGGCGAAGTCCTACGACGAATCGGCAATCTCAAAAGAGGTGTACGATTAAAACCTGCTTTCAATTCTGATCCCGTCCTCGACAGCGGCCGACGGATAAAGGACAACCCGGTCCCCAAGATTAAGTCCCCCCAAGACCTCAGTCAGTGAACCGTCACTCTTCCCGATTTCGACGGGGGTCAACTGAGCGACGCCGTTTTGCTCTAAGAAAACAGACCAACTTCCGTTTGCGCGGAACAGAGCGCTGGTCGGCACGACAACAACATCCTCGCCCCGCCAGATCACGATTCCGGCTTCAAGACGGTACCCGTGGCCGAGACCAGGACGCTCTTCTGGCGGACTCTTCAAATCAATCTCGACGCGCACGCGTTGCTCTTCGATCCCCAAGGCGGAGGTCTTAGTCACACCGAATGGATCGATCTGATGTACTTCACCGCGCAAGGCGTTGTCCTGACCCCAATCTCGGAGAACCACGGTATCTCCGACCGAGACCTTGACTGCGTCAGATGAAATCAAATCGACGATGACCTCCAGATCGGATGTCACGTTACCAATCTCCATAATGGGCGCACCCGCCGGGAGGATGGTTTCGCTTTCTTGAAAGACCTGAAGGATCCGACCGTCCACTG
>CAZMRS010000387.1:0-3172 GCA_964568435.1 uncultured Boseongicola sp.
CTCGCGGACCGAGAGGAGGGGCGTTTCAGCGCTGTGGTTGCGCGTTATGTCGAGCAGAGCCGCGACGGGGCGGTGTCCATCTCAAGCTGGAAGAACATTGACCGGGTGATGCGCCTGCACGTCCTGCCCCGCTTCGCGGAACACCACATCGGCGACCTGCGCCGCGCTGAAATCCATGAGATGCTGGACGAACTTGTGGCCGGGGGCCGCACCGGTACTGCGCGTGAGGTCAAGAAGCAGCTTTCGCGCTTCTACAATTGGGCCGTAGACCGAGAAATGACCGATGTGAACCCGGTCTTTGCCATGAAGCGTCCCGACCTCGCCCCCACGACAGAGGCAGGTCGCGCACTTGAGGACGACGAGCTGCGCGCGATCTGGCGTGCCGCCGAGGAAATGCGCTACCCCTTTGATTCGCTCTACCAACTACTAATGCTGACCGGCCAACGCCGCTCGGAATGGGCCTGTGCGCGCCGGTCTGAGATCAACATGGACGAACACACTCTTGAGGTCCCCCGCACCCGCTACAAGGGTCGCCGCGACCACATCGTGCCGCTCTCCGCGCCGGTTTGTGCACTGCTCGATAGCTTCCCGCTCTGGGCCGAGGATGACTTCTACCTTCTCTCGTCACAGGCGGGCCACCGCGCGGTTGCGGGCTTCTCGCAGGGCAAGGCGCGGCTTGACGCCTTCGCAGAGCGCCACTTGCGCGATATCACCGGACGCTCCAATGAAAAGATGCGCTATTTCCGCATCCACGACCTGCGCGTTACCTGCGAGACTAGGCTGGCCAACCTCGGGTTTCACCAAGAAATCCGCGATGCGGTCTTGGGCCACGCCCAGCCGCTGCTACAAAAGACCTACAACAAACACGGATACCTTAAGGAAAAGCGCGAGGCTCTGGACGCCTACGCGGCGCATGTGATGGAGGTCGTGGGATGACGCCGGATATTAAAGCATTCCTCACTGAAGGGATGAAGGCGATCAAAAACCTGCCAGAGTTTGACGCTGACAGTTTTTTCGAAGCTGTTCAGCGTGCTAAGGAACTATGCTTGGAAGATGCGAAATTTTGGACTTGGCGGGACGGTACAGCGCTTACTGCGAAAGAGGATCTAACGAGCTTTCGCAATGCCATTGAAACTGCTTCCAAGGCTTGGGCGAAAGTGCCCGACGATAGCCGCCGCGAACTGAGTCGCTTTGTATCAGCGGATGCACCGGACCAGATCACACCCAAATTGTCGTTCATTCAGGAGCTGCTGACTGAATTTCAAGAGCATTATTTCAGAGATGGAGGGCGGCCACCAAGGGGCGAAGAAACAGGCAATGACCTAAGGCCGCTGATCTCGTTTGTCCGTGTCATCCACGGGTTCTGGATCGCCAACACGGATCAGCCGTTTGGGCACAGGATGGAGCGTGTGAAAGGCGATTTCGGCCGTGGGAAATCGAATGACGCGCGAGGCCACAACGTCGATCCTACAAAAGATCACGTCGCGCTGTCGCCATCGATGAAGCTTTTGTTCCTTCTCTGCTACCGCGCCGATCTTGGGCTTCCGAAGAAGTATCCGCTTCCCGAAATCCGCACTGCAGTGCAGCGGATCAAAAAAGAAGCTGACAAGGGTACATAAACCACTCCCGAAATATCCGAGTTTGCAAACCCTGCAAATCGACCAGTTTGGTCCAAGAGGTGTCCCGTGAATTCACGTGGAGACCCGACATGCAGAAACGCCTCATCCCCATGAAAGAGGTCCTTGACCGCGTCCCGCTGTCAAAGACCGAAATCTATCGCCGCATTGGCGCTGGCCGGTTTCCGAGTCCAGTCCGCATCGGCGAACGTCGGATCGCCTTTGTCGAGGCCGAAATCTCCACGTGGATTTCCGATCAAATCGAAAAATCACAGGATACGGAGAACTAGCATGAACACCGGAAACCTTACGCCCGATACCGGCGAAGCCATTGAGTTTCTAAAGGCGTTTCACCCGCAAGGGCCATGGTGCCTAACCGCGATTTCACCAAACCAGCAGGGCATTCAAACGCGCACCTTTATGCCCGCCGAAGAAGACCAATGCGCGAAGTGGATCAGTGCCCGAAACGGAGAGCAAAATCTCTACTTTTCAATCAACGCGGTTGCCCCAAACACGACGAGGAAGGCCGCGAAAGAGGACATAGTCGAGGTCCGTTATCTGCATGTCGATATTGATGCACGCGTTGGTGAACCCGTTGATGAAGAGCGTGAGCGTATCGCGAGGCTTATCTCGTCGGACCTCCCAAGCGGCGTGCCTTCACCGACCTGCGTCGTTGACAGCGGCGGCGGCTATTGGGGTTTCTGGCGGCTGGAGGAGCCATTGCGTGTAAAAGTGCAACCCGCATTGATTGAACAGGCAGAAGGACGCAATCAGATGTTGGCCAATCTCTTGGGGGGCGATGCCGCTCAAGACATCTCACGGATTGCCCGCCTCCCTGGAACCTTGAACCTTCCGAATGCTGCCAAACTCAAGAAGGACCGTCGCGTTTCGGCTGCGCGTCTAATCAGCATCGACGCAAGCAGAGTCTATCCGATTGTAGCCTTTGGGTCTGTTGCTCCGGCGGGGACTCAACGTCAGATGCCTAGTTTAAACGAGATTGCGCCGCGCGCTCTCGAGAGTCTTGACCAACTCGATCAATGGGGCGTTGAAGATCGCATCAAGATCATCATCGTTCAGGGCCGTCATCCAGATGAAGCCGCGAAGACACCGGATGACTCACGTTCCGCGTGGCTCTTCGATGCCGTCTGCGGGCTTGTTCGGAAAGAGGTTCCCGACGAGGTTATTCTGGGCATCATCCTGGACCCAGATAATGGCGTATCGGGTAGTGTCCTCGACAAGGGCGGCAACGCGCAAAAATATGCTAGGCGGCAGATTGATCGGGCCAAAGATATGGTGGTCGCGCCTGAACTGCTCGAGATGAACGAGAAACACGTGGCAATCGGTAATTTTGGCGGGAAGTTTCGGATTGCGGACCTCTCAAAGCAACCGATTAACTTTCAGACAAAAGACGACTTCTCAAATCGATATTCCAACCGCTTTGTGGCAATCGGGCCTGAAAATAATTCTATGCCGCTTGCCAAATGGTGGCTGAGCCATCCACGTCGCAACACAGTCGAGACCGTGGTCTTCGCGCCTAACGAGAATTGGCCGGGTAC
>CAZMRS010000388.1:0-3162 GCA_964568435.1 uncultured Boseongicola sp.
CTCGTAAGATCAAATCTTTCCTACGCGATGAGAATGGTGTTGCGTTGGTCGAGTTCGCGCTCTTCCTGCCGTTATTCGTTCTCGCGTTCTTCGTGATCGTCGAGTTCTCGCGCACATTCTTTTCTTACCAAGGTGCGCTTGCCGGTGTACGCGACGCGACCAGGTATCTTGCGCGGGTGGCTCCAGCTGGGCTTTGCCAGGGCGCCGTGGGTGAAGACGATGGAAACGGTGGAACCACCAATCCTGGCGATTTCCTCGTCATTGACGGAACCACCGGTGCCGCGACTGCCGCCGCGACGACAATTATCCGTCGCAACATGGACAACGAGACAGGCATCGATCTGCCAGATCAGGTATTGCTGACAAACGTCGTGACGACTTACGAATGTGTTATCACGACGCCTGGTCAATACCGGCAAGATAACGTCCCGCTTGTTCGTGTGGCAGCTACGTTTGATGTGTTGTTTCCGCTCGCAGGTATTCTTGAACTGAATGGTTTGGAGGAACGTCTCAAGATCACTCGGACCGTGATCGACACATCCAGAGGGTTCGGAGCTTAGGGTATGATGCGTGTCGGGTTGAAATCGCAAGTTCGCGAGTTTTGGGAAAGCGAAGAAGGCACCACCCTGGTGGAGATGGCCATCTGTATCGCCCTGTTCTTGTTGATCCTTTTCGCGATCCTGGATTTCTCGCGGCTTGGGTACAACTGGGTCATGACAGAAAAAGCCATGCAGCAAAGTGCGCGCATCGCAGCGGTGCGGCCAGCTGTTTGTGGCGGTCTGCCGCCGGTGCACCTTCAAAACCCTTTGACAACAGGAGATTATACGGCTGGCACACTGTGCCTCACAGACGGAGGCATCTGTGCGCCGGCAGCGGCGTCCTGTCTGCTGAGCGGCCCGTACGGTGCAGATAACGCCGCAGGTGCGGAAACGGCTACCGAAATCTGGTCCCGCATTCAGCCGCTGATGCCCCAGGGAACGACCCCTAGCAATGTATTGATGACGTATGAATATGATCCCCGTCTCGGGTTCCTGGGCGGCCCATATGTGCCGATTATCACAGCACGCGTAGTGGGTAGCGCGAAAGACCCAGGCGACGTGGGCGACGGTGAAACGCCATACAATGAACTTCCATTCCAGTTTGTGACGCCTCTATCGGCTTTGGCCGCGCAGGCGGGCGCATCGGACGTTACAGGCATTCCCGGATCCATTCCGTTCCCGGGTATCGAAGTCACCATTCCTGCCGAGGACATGAACCAAGGCAACGAGGGATAGAAACGCAACGGGGCGCAAGAAGTGAGCAATCGAAATGAGTAACAACTCCATACTCCTGATCTCTTCGGACGAAGACGTATCAAAAAACGTCACTACGGCGCTTGATGGCATCGAAAAGGCGACCGTGAGCCATGAAAAGTCTTCGGTGTCCCAACTGAATGGTGCGGCGGTGAAAATGGCGGCTGACCATGACGTGGTCATATTTGCCACTGATCCTTCCAATGCCGCTGATCTGACGGCGATCGAAGTGCTCACGGATCAGAGAAAACCAGGTACGATCTACTTGGCATTGACCGACGGCGACCTGCCGCTTTCAAAGGCGCGCGCACTAAGTCGCGCGGGCGTCGATGACGTCTTGCCTTACCCTTTGTCGAACGATGAACTCGTCGATCAAGTTAGTGAATTGCTTGAAAAGAAGCGTGCGGAGTTCACGGAGTCGTTTAGCGGAAGTGGTGCGCGCAACGGCAAGCTTTTCGCCGTTCAACAAGCGCGCGGTGGCATTGGAGCAACAACGATTGCGGTAAACCTCGCGGATCAACTTTTGGACCGTAGAGGCACATTCAAGAAGGAAGCGGCGAACAAAGTCGTCGTCGTCGACTTTGATCTTCAGTTTGGTACGGTCGGTGACTTTTTGGATGTGGATCAACAGGAAGGCCTTCTGCAACTGGCCTCGGAAAACTTCATTCCGGACGCAATGTGGATTGAGCAATCCTTGACTCGCTTGCCTTCGGGCCTCGCAGTCCTGGCGGCGCCTTCAAGCTTCGTTCCTCTGGAAGCCATGCAACCAGCTCAGATCGAGGGGCTGATCAAAGCACTCAAATCTATGTTTGACTATGTGGTGGTCGATCTTCCTCGCGCACTGGTCAACTGGATCGAGCCGGTCCTGACTGAAACAGACCAGCTCTTTATTATCTCGGATATGTCCGTTCCGGCAATCCGCGCCACACGGCGTTTGATGGAATTCGTATTGGCGGACAATGCTCAATTGCCGATCGAAGTGGTCGTTAACCACGAAAAGAAACCAATGATCTTGCGTGAGCACCATCGCGAAGCGTCAAAGGCATTGGATGTAACATTTAACTATTGGATCGCGCACGATCCGAAGGCGGCGCGTGAGGCCGTCGACTATGGGAAGCCTTTGTCTGAAGTGTCAGCTCGGTCCGACATCGCAAAAGGCGTGGCTTCTATGGCGAAATCAATCCTCACAGCGTTCCCGAAAGACGGCGCTGAAGTTCGAGTGTAAGGAGCTTAAGGCATGTTTAAGCAATTTGGAAAATCTGACAAAAGTGAAGCAAACGGCAATGTCGTGGGTATGAACGCGGCCACCGCTGCTAATGAGGTAACGTCCAACGCTCTTCGCTCTCTGGCTTCAACCGACAAAGAGCTGACGGACCGGCTAGATCTTAAGAGCCGCCTCCATGAGGCTCTTCTCGAGCGCTTGAACCTTTCTGTGATCGACAAAGTCGCGACTGATGAGTTGCGCCGTGAGGTCGCAAGCCTGGTGCAGACTGTTTTGGCCGAAGAGAAGCGGCCGATGCGCACTGAAGACTTCAAGATGATCGTCGACGAGCTGATGGATGAAGTCCTTGGCTACGGTCCTTTGGAACCGCTTTTGGCTGACCCAACGGTTAACGATATCCTCGTGAACAGCCATGAGAGTGTCTATGTCGAACGTTTTGGCGTTCTTGAGCGCACGAATGTTCGCTTTAGAGACGAGCGCCACCTACTTAGAATCATTGATAAAATCGTTTCTTCGATTGGCCGTCGTGTTGACGAAAGCCAACCTTGGGTCGACGCGCGCTTGCCGGATGGCAGCCGCGTAAACGCAATCATCCGTCCCTGTGCGATCGATGGCCCGTCACTTTCCATTCGGAAGTTTTCGAAGAAG
>CAZMRS010000389.1:0-3154 GCA_964568435.1 uncultured Boseongicola sp.
TGGTGACGACCTTCCTTGGCATCATCCCGGGCGCGGTGGTCTATACCTCTGTTGGCGCTGGGCTTGGTGAAGTTTTTGCAGCTGGCGAAACGCCAAACCTTGGTATCATCTTCGAGCCACACATTTTGCTCCCGATCCTGGGCCTTTGTGCTCTCGCGGCTCTCCCCATTATTTTGAAGGCCGTGCGCGGCAAGAAAGGCGTCTAACCCATGGAACGTATTAAGGCTGATGTCCTCATTATCGGTGCGGGCTCGGGCGGCTTGAGTATTGCTGCCGGGGCTTCTCAGATGGGTGCCAACGTTGTCCTTTTGGAAGGGCATAAGATGGGCGGAGATTGCCTAAACTTCGGCTGTGTCCCATCGAAAGCTCTGATTGCGGCAGGCAAGCAGGCCCACGCCATGCGTACAGGTGAGAAATACGGGGTGAGCCCTGTCATGCCGGAAGTGAACTACTCTGCCGCCAAGGACCATGTGCATAACGTCATTGAGACCATCGCGCCGGTTGATAGCCAAGAACGTTTTGAAGACTTTGGTGTCAAAGTCATTCGCGAATTTGGCCGGTTCATTAGCCCAACCGAGGTGCAGGCTGGTGACACTGTGATTACCGCCCGTCGGATTGTTATTGCTACCGGATCGGGACCTTTCGTGCCGCCGATCCCTGGCATCGAAAATGTGACCTACTACACCAATGAAAATATCTTCGATCTGCGTGAAAAACCTGAGCATCTGATCGTCATTGGCGGTGGACCGATTGGCATGGAAATGGCGCAAGCGCATATTCGTCTTGGTTCAAAAGTCACAGTTATCGAAGGCGCGAAGGCAATGGGTAAGGATGACCCAGAAGCGGCAGCCGTGGTTCTGGAGCGCTTGCGCGCAGAAGGTATCGAGATCGTCGAAGAAGCTCAGGCCGAAGAGGTCTCTCAAGATGGCGATGTCATTTCCGTGAAAACGCCGAAAGGGACGTTTAGCGGTTCTCATGTGCTGATGGCAGTGGGTCGCAAGGTGAATATCGACAAACTGGACCTCGACAAAGGTAACGTGGCGCATGACCGGGCTGTGAAGGTCGGACCTGATCTTCGGTCAGTCACCAACAAGAAGGTCTACGCCGTCGGAGACGCCGCGGGCGGTTTGCAGTTTACGCACGTCGCTGGATACCACGCGGGTGTCGTGATCCGTTCGATGCTCTTTGGTTTGCCGTCGAAACAACGGACGGATCACATTCCTTGGGTGACGTATACCGACCCGGAGCTGGCGCAGGTTGGCCTGACCGAAGCGGACGCAATACAAAAGTTCGGCAACCATGCTGTAAGCGTTGCACGCTTTGACTACGACGAAAACGATCGTGCTATATCGGAAGGTAAGACTGTCGGTTTTATCAAAGTCATGGTGGTCAAAGGTAGGCCTGTAGGCGCGACTATCGTGGGTAGCCAAGCGGGCGAATTGATCGGTGTCTGGGCGCTTGCGATAGCCAACAAACTGAAAATGAGTGCCATTGCGAACATGGTCGCGCCGTACCCAACGCTAGGGGAAATCAACAAGCGTGCGGCTGGGGCCTATTTCTCGCCGAAACTCTTTGATAATCCTACGGTCAAGCGGGTCGTCGGGTTCGTGCAGAAGTACATGCCGTGACGTCCCGGAATTATTGAGGCTTTATGTTTCTGAACACGCTCTCTGGACGGTTTCTGGCGCTCACGATCTTGTTCGTGATGCTTGCAGAGATCTTTATATTCGTCCCGTCAATCGCGCGTTTTCGTGAAGACTACATGATGAACCGCTTGGAGCGCGCGCAGATCGCTTCGCTCGCGCTTCTTGCAAATGATATGATCGACGCCGAGTTGGAAGACGAGCTTCTTGAGAACGCGGGGGTCTTAAACGTTGTACTGAGGCGTGACGAAGTCCGCCAATTGATGCTGGCCTCAGACCTTCCTTCTCCTGTGGCGGGGACCTACGACCTGCGGGATGCGCCTGCCAGTACTCTGATTGCTGACGCGCTGTCACGGCTGGTCAGTCCAGAAAACGAAGTTGTCAGGGTTATCGGGAATCCGACGCGAGACGCCGGGCAATTAATCGAGATTACGATGCCGACGGAGCCTTTGCGTACGGCAATGATCGACTATGGCCTGCGCATTCTTGTCTTGTCGGCAGTGATCTCGATTTTCACGGCCACTTTATTGTTCTTCGCCGTGCGGCAACTACTCGTCAGACCCATCGAGGGCGTCGTGAAAGCGATGCAGAGCTACGCGGCCGCGCCTGAGGATGCCCGCAGGATCATACAACCAACCGCTCGTGTGCGGGAGCTTAGCGACGCGGAGCATGCGCTTAAGTCAATGCAAACCGAACTGACATCGGTTTTGCGTCAGCGCGAGCGTCTCGCATCTCTCGGCAGTGCCGTTGCGAAAGTGAGCCATGATCTCAGAAATATTCTGACGACCGCACAACTCTTCGCGGATCGAATAGAGTCGAGTGAAGATCCTATTGTGGCCCGAATGGCTCCCAAGCTCATGGCTTCGATTGGGCGGGCTGTGAACCTTTGCGAAAGTACGCTGGCCTTTGGCAAAGCGGAAGAGCCGCCTCCAGCCCTGGATCGGGTGATGCTTGCAGACATTGTGAGCGATGCAGTGGAGGGAGAGCGTCTGGCGATTGAAAGTGACATTTCCTTTAAGGAAGATGTCCCGCTAGGCATGCTGGTTCGCGCAGATCCCGAACAGCTTCATCGCGTCCTGACCAACCTTATCCGCAATGCGCGCCAAGCAATGGAGACGGCGAGCAAGGAGGGTTCGATCAGTGTCGTTGCCTCGGAGAATGATCGTTTTTGGACGATCACGGTCACGGATACAGGGCCGGGGTTGCCTCCGAAAGCACAAGAGCATTTGTTTACACCTTTCCAGGGTGGTGCACGAAAAGGTGGTTCGGGTCTGGGGCTCGCGATCGCAGCTGAACTCATTCGGGGGCACGGGGGTGCATTGCGTCTGGAAAGCACCGGAGCCGAGGGAACAGTCTTTGTAATCGAGCTTCCCAAGGCCGATGTGATGGAAGTTCATGTCTCTGTGTGATTTCGCTCTTGCAAAGCCGGGCAACCGGCTTTAGACGGCAGGTTCGTGCGCTGGTAGCTCAGCTGGATAGAGTACTTGACTACGAATCAAGGGGTCGGGGGT
>CAZMRS010000390.1:0-3145 GCA_964568435.1 uncultured Boseongicola sp.
CACAGTCGATGCCGGTTGAAGCCCATGCGCTTGAACTGCCCGTGATGGGTCGAATCGCAGCAGGCGTTCCGATTGCTGCGATCAGCGAAGAAAGCCACCGCGTGGCCGTTCCAGGACAGATGCTTGGCGGCAAGGGCCACCACTACGCCCTCGAGGTCAAAGGCGACTCGATGATTGATGTGGGTATCAACGATGGCGACATTGTTGTCATTCGCGAGACCAGCACGGCTGACAACGGCGACATCGTCGTCGCGCTTGTGGAAGATCAGGAAGCGACACTGAAGCGTTTCCGTCAGCAAGGGAACACCATCGCCCTTGAGGCGGCGAACCCCGCTTATGAAACACGGCTCTTCCGGGATGATCAGGTTAAGGTCCAAGGTCGCCTCGTTGGCTTGATCCGCAGTTACTGAGACCAAAGGCGCGCGCCTTGTCGGGCGCGTGCTGTTTGGAACTCGATCGTACCGTCTTTCCTTAAGTAGATTGCGACCGAACCCGTGTCGCGCAGCCGCCGTGCGTCAAAGGTCACGCAGTACTCGGTCGGTGGTGCATCGGTGTTCGTGAAAAGCACTGCGCCTTCTGTACAGGATTCTACCGCCTGTGCCGTTGCGCGCTTGCCAGTTGCGTGAAGTAGCGATGTGTCTCCTAGCTGCAGACGCCGCACTCCATTCAGCTCTGTAATCCCGGCGCGCGCAGCAGCGACCGTTTGAAGCACTGGGTCCCCGTCATTCTCCAACCAACTCAACGCGGAGAACCCGTCGCCTCTCGGTTTTGACAAGACGCGTCCCTCTGTGCTCAAGGCGCCCACAAGTGCCCCGTTCGCAGAAATGAGGACATCTGGCCGTGTTGTTTGGGTCCAGAGCGTAACTGCGAGCATCGTGGGCAAAATGGCGAGTGTCCGCGCGCGACCTTGCCAAAGTGCTAACCACAAGCCCGCAACAGCAAGAAGCGGCAGGACCGCGCCCTGTGGAGACCAGACAAATGTGAGGGCCCCGGGCAAATGCCCGACGGTATCAGCGACATTCAGGATCCAGTTGATCGGCGGTGCCATAAGGGCCAATCCCAACTCATGCCCCCCTAAAGGGGCCAAAAGGCCGGCCAGAACGGCTGCGGGGATGATGATCGCCCCCATCAAAGGTACAGACAGGATGTTCGCGATCAATCCATAGTGCGGGATTTGATTGAAGTGGACCGCGGCGATCGGCGCAGTTGCAAAGCCAGCGACAGCGGACGAGATCGCAACTCCCCCGATTGTGCGAAGCCACCACGGCCAGCGCGATTGAGACCAATCCCGGTCGCGCATCCAGCCGAATGCGGCCACCAGAGCGATGGTTGCCGAGAAAGACATCTGAAAACCCGGGCCTAACAGTGTTTCAGGTCTGAGTGTCAGAACGACAAGAGCGGCAAGCGCGACGGCGCGCAGCGTGATGGCGCGCCTGTCGAGCAAGACAGCACAAAACATGGTGGACACCATGATATAGGCGCGTTCAGTGGCGACATTGCCGCCGGAGAGCGCAAGATAGATGGCACCTGCGACCAGTGCCACGACAGCACCGATCTTTTTGACAGGCCATCTAAGGGCAAGTGTCGGGATGGCCGCGAGGCCATATCTGGACGCTGCGAAAACGAACCCTGTGAGGAGGCCCATGTGCAGCCCTGAAATTGCAAGAAGGTGCGCGAGATTTGAGGCGCGCAGGTCTTCAAGAGTTTTTTGATCCATGCCAGAGCGATCTCCCGTCGTGATGGCGGCGGCAAATGCGCCAGCGCGACCGGGGAGCGCGCGCTGTACTTCTTGAGAGATAGAAAGCCGGAGTTTGGTGATCCAAAGCCAAAGGCCGCCGGGGCGCGCCCTTTCGTAAATCAGAACGGGCGTGCGCGTGTAACCAACAGCTCCGAGGCTTTGAAACCAGGCCTGACGCTGAAAATCAAAGCCGCCGGGTTCCACTGGGCCGGTTGGAGGTGACAAGTGTCCGGTGAGGATAATGACATCGCCGGGCACGACATTGGGGGGTTCAAAACTGCCGTGTTGCGAAATGCGGATGCGGGCCGGGGTGCGCGTGGGCGATGTGTTGTAGAGGACAACTTGGTCAAGCGTGTAGCGCGGGGCATCCGATTGTGACCGGTCGATATTGACGATACGGCCTTCGATTGGGCCGTAGTATCGGTATTTCAGAACCGGCGCGGCGACCGAGTGCGCACGCCATGCCGCCACATGAAATCCGAGTGATATCAGGATGATGGCCGCAGTGAGGATTTGAACGAGAGGTCCAAACCGTAGAGCCACTGCTGCCGCTATGAATGTGCCGGAAAGCCCGATGAGGAGCAGTTGGCCTGTGGGTTCCGATTTGATCGCAAAGTATATCGCGATGCCTGTGCCAAACAGAACAGGCGCCCAGGGAAAGAGGTGCCCGCGCTGGCCATCGATCACATGCGATGCAATGATGGTAAGACGCACCCTTGTCTGTCCAATTCGGGTTGACTACACACCGACGACGCTAAACCCGTTTTGGTTACTGACTGATTAACTCTAAAGGTATGCCGCCATGACCGACCGCCCTGTCGTGACCCGATTTGCTCCGTCTCCAACGGGGTATCTGCATATTGGCGGTGCGCGTACGGCGCTGTTCAACTGGCTGTTTGCGCGGGGGCGCGGCGGAAAATTCCTTCTCAGGATCGAAGACACAGATCGGGCGCGCTCGACCCCTGAAGCAACTGAGGCGATCTTTCGTGGATTGAAATGGCTGGGGTTGGATTGGGACGGTGAGGCCGTTTCCCAGTTTGACGGTGCGGCGCGTCATGCCGAGGTGGCGCATCAGATGCTGGCCTCTGGCGCGGCTTATAAGTGCTTTTCGACGCAGGAAGAGATTGCCGCCTTTCGGGACGCTGCAAAGGCAGAGGGGCGCTCGACGCTGTTTCGTTCGCCGTGGCGCGATGTGGATGCGTCAGAGCACCCCGACGCGCCCTATGTGGTGCGGGTGAAAGCCCCAACCGAAGGCGTGACGGTGATTAGGGACGCGGTGCAGGGCGATGTGACGATCCGAAACGACCAGCTCGACGATATGATCGTTTTGAGGTCGGACGGGACGCCTGTTACCGCCAGTATCTTCGTTTTCCGCCCTTCCTTCAACGAATTCCAGGGCGGCTCGTT
>CAZMRS010000391.1:0-3143 GCA_964568435.1 uncultured Boseongicola sp.
TTGCGACTTTGTTCTTACCGCAACGGAGCTTCGGCGAAGGGGCGGGACGCAGCGACCCACGGAGGGCGGAAGCGGAAAGAAACGGGACATCAGTACCGGATCGGAACGTGGAAAATCTCGGGGAAGCCAGGCGGGACTGGACGGCCTTCGGGCAGGAAAGAAAGCTTGGTGGATCAGGGACGAGGCGGGCGAGCCGGGATCGCAAGATCAAGGTGAGCAGCGGCGGACCTTCGGGAAAGTCGTGGTGGTGGACCTTCGGGAAAGCCGCGGCAGCGGACCTCCGGGAAAGCTGCAAACGGGCCTAAAGCCCTTTGGGGGGATAGGTTCCAAGAAGGCGTCAGGGCGTGTCGGCAACGGCACATTGCAAAGACCGCGTCTGAGCACCTGGCGCCTTCTGCTATTTTAGGCGCAGGTTTTACCTCCCTGAAATGCCACGGGGGTCAACTGTGAGAACAGTTGACCCCCGCTTACCGTCAGAGTTGCATACCGCGTCTACGCACCTATAGGGCCGACATATCGGTAAATGTCGTGTCAGGCAACAAGATGTTGTGGCTGATCGGCGCAAACATCATAAAAATTGACCAGTATGCACGAAATCGTTTAATTTGCAGGCATTGTAACGGCTTTGCCTGCATTCAAGTTGCTCATTTCGAATTACCAACCGCAATTGAATGCCGTCTTGTTCGTTTGTGCGGCAAGGTCAAATCTCGGGGGATGCGCATGGGACGCATATTCGTTTTGGCTATTGCTCTCGGAGCAGCCGGTTTCGCCTACAACCAATACACGGGCCGTAACCCGTTGAATGCCATACCAGGCATTTCAATTTCTGGTGGCGGCTCTCTCGGTGGCGGTGGCGGATTTGCCGGTGGCTATGGTGTGGCCGTCGGAGCCGGGGGGTCGATTGGCGGTTCGGTCAAAGGGCTCGCAGGAGGAGTTGCCAACAGCCTCGGTAACTGAGGATGTGTCATTAGTCGTTGTGTGTGAAGTGTAGAGTTTCAGAAGTGTATTCATTTTATTTTAGTCGCGTGGTCGAGTTTCAGGCCGCACTCATTGTTAAATTATCAATTGGATGGAGGGAGTGATGGACCTTCGTTTGGTGACTGGAGCCGTCGTCGTACTGGCTGGGTATTTTGCTTTTGGTGATTTTTTGACGGCGAGCGTTTTGTCGACGCCTGAAGGCTTTGTTTCGGACATCGGCCGCGGCATAGGCGGCGCAATCACAGGTGTCGCGTCAAGTATCGGTTCGTTCTTTGGGAGCTGAGGCAGCTCTCACGACAGGAGTTCAGGTAACCGCTTAGGCGGCCAAAAAAGCTTCCACCGCTGCTTCGAACTCGCGCGGTTTCTCGGCATGGAGCCAATGCCCTGCGCCGGGAATTTTCGCGAACCGCGCATTTGGAAACAGCTCTTTGATCCTGTCGCGATGTTCGCGCAGGACGTAGTCGCTGTTCGCACCTGACAAAAACAGACTGGGCCCCTCGAATTCCCCAGAAACTTCGGGAAACCCTATAGTATGGTCCATTTCCGCGGCCAAAACATCGAGGTTGAGCCGCCAGCGATTCCCCTTAACGTCCAGCGATTGCAACAAGAATGCCCGTACGCCCGGGTCATCGACCAGTGGCTGCATCTGACGGTCAGCGTCGCCACGTGTTTGAACCTGAGACAGGTCTATTGCGCGCATGGCATCGATCATCGGCATCTGGCTGTGGGAATACCCAACCGGAGCAATATCTGCCACAACCAGCTTGCGGACCTTCTCAGTATGACGGAGCGCGAGGAACATCGCAGCCTTGCCGCCCATCGAATGTCCGATGACGTCACTCTGATCGTCAATCATTGCTGCCAAGTCATCCGCCATATCGGGATAGCGATGCGTATCGTGCCAACCACTTTCGCCGTGGTTGCGCATGTCGACGGCTGTTACCGCGCGCGAAGACGACATCCTTTTCGCGATAACGCCCCAATTGCGCGCGGAGCCAAACAGACCATGCGCAATCAAGAGGGGCGTTGAACCGCCCGTCTCACCAAAGCGATTAGCCGCCAGCACGATCAGATCAGAGGCCCGGATAAACCGGGAAGCGATCGCAAAGTGCTTTGACTTCCGATTTCACGCGCCCTTCGACCTCTGCGTTGCCGTCCTCGCCATTTGCGGCAAGACCGTCGACAACTTCTGTGATCCATCGCCCGATCTGACGGAATTCCTCTTCCGAGAAACCGCGCGTCGTTGCCGCCGGGGACCCGAGACGGATGCCCGACGTGATGGTCGGTTTTTCTGTGTCGAAGGGGATACCGTTTTTGTTGCAGGTGATGTGAGCACGACCCAATGCTGCCTCGGTTGCTTTGCCGGTCACGCCTTTGGGGCGCAGATCGACCAGAAGCACGTGGGTGTCAGTCCCGCCGGTTACGATGTCGATGCCGCCTTTCATCAGTTCATCGGAAAGCGCCTGTGCGTTCGTGATGACCTGCTGCTGATAGACTTTGAATTCAGGGCGGAGAGCTTCGCCAAATGCGACGGCCTTCGCTGCGATGACGTGCATCAGGGGTCCGCCCTGGATGCCTGGGAAAATTGCGGAGTTCACCTTTTTGGCGATGGTCTCATCGTTCGTCAGGATCATACCGCCGCGTGGACCGCGCAAAGTTTTATGCGTTGTCGTTGTAGCAACGTGCGCATGTGGGAAGGGCGACGGATGCTCGCCCGCTGCAACAAGACCGGCAAAGTGGGCCATGTCAACGTGCAGATAGGCACCAACGCTGTCTGCGATCTCGCGCATCTTGGCGAAGTCGATCTGACGCGGGATGGCCGAGCCGCCTGCGATAATAAGCTTAGGCTGATGTTCTTTCGCAAGTTCTGCCACCTGATCGTAATCGAGGCGAAGGTCCTGTTGGCGCACACCATATTGAATGGCGTTGAACCATTTGCCCGACTGGTTTGGCTTGGCGCCGTGGGTTAGGTGACCACCCGCATCGAGGCTCATGCCCAGAATGGTGTCGCCGGGCTGAAGCAGAGCCGTGAAGACGCCCTGGTTTGCCTGACTGCCTGAGTTCGGCTGGACGTTTGCGAAATCACAGCCAAACAGTTCCTCGGCGCGATAAATTGCCAGATTCTCGGCAATATCCACGTACTGACAACCGCCGTAGTACCGACG
>CAZMRS010000392.1:0-3124 GCA_964568435.1 uncultured Boseongicola sp.
GAGCGAAAGTTAACAGAGAGGATCTTCATGCTAACGAGACGACATTTTATCAGGTCTTCTACGGCTCTATTTTCGGCGCCTTTGGCTAGTGCAGCTTGGGCTCAATCTGACGACGCAACCGACGAGGCGACGGTCGATGCACTCGTCGAAGAAGAGCCAGTACGCAAGCCAATATCCGATCGTAGCATGTGGGCGAAATGGGACGCGCGAGTTACGCCAGCGAACTACGATCCCGCAACATCAAACCCCTGGGGCTTTCACAAACGGTTTTTGCCGCAACGAGTTGAAGCGAAAGCTGGCCTGAGGCCGGGAGACATCCATGTCGACGCGGTCGCACGCTATCTCTACCATATCGAGCCTGAAGGTACCGCGATGCGATATGGCGTCGCCATAGGAAGAGGCAATCTCTACGAACCTGGGACCTATTCCATTCGCCTGAAACGAAAGTGGCCGACATGGCGACCCACCGACGAAATGATCGAGCGAGACCCGACGGCGTTTGAGCGGTTTGCTGATGGCCAAGACGGCGGGCCGACGAATCCGCTGGGATCACGGGCGTTCTACTTATTCGTTGGCAACCGTGACACTTACCTCCGCATCCACGGAACCCCTTTACCTAGGTCGATAGGTAGCCGGGCGAGTTCCGGGTGCGTCCGGATGGTTATGGCCCATATCATCGGGCTTTATGAAAACGTGCAGGTTGGCTCCACTGCCTATTTGTACCCGCCAGAAAATCCCATCGCGCCCCGTAGTTGAGCCGCCGGTTGCGCCAATTTAGCTCTCGCGCTGGACACAGATTTGTCGCCCTCTACTACTGACTAACGGGAGAAGTGTCCTTTCCACCGGACCATCATGTTCATACCAGTAGCACGAGTCGTCCTCGAGAAGCTTGACCGCCTGCAGGTTTTGATTTGGGGCGGCGAGCGCCACAACTTCATCGGGCAATTCGCGAATAAACTCGCTTGTTGGGGCACAGGCGGCGATGGTCGCCAAAATCAGAAATAGGGGTGTCTTTCGCATATTTGTAGCTTTCAGTCGCGGATCGAGCAGCGTTACCATTTCTTCTATTTCTTTATCGCCGGGAGGGCCAGCCCATACTCACAATAATGAGTGGTGGCACTAACTGTTAAATAGTAAACCTATCGTCGATGCGAACATCGTCAAAATAGCAGCCAGCAAGCCAAATATAAGGAGTGCCATTACTGTATTGCCGGAGGTGTTTGGGAAGATTCTAGCGATTGGTCTCAAGATCGAGGAACGTCTAATAGAGGAAACATAGAGCGGTACCGCACTCACGAGTGTCGCGTAGAGGTAGACACCAGAGATATTTTCGAACAGCGCGGATCGTGCGAGGGTCGGCGCGACTACGCGCAAGGCTGTCGCGCTGCTCCCACCGAAGGATCCAAACCAGTCAGCGGATAACACGTAGATCAAGGCATGAAGACCGATAAAGAAGCCAATTCTGGCAACGAAATCGATCGCTATAAAGACTGCGGGGTCCCGCTTACTTCCTGACTGGCTATGCGAAAGTGCAAAAAGGAAAAAGCCGACGTAATTCACAACAACTACGACGGGGAGGCCATTCGTTATTACTTGTCTCAAGAAACGCGAAAGATTGGCACCTCCGGCCACCAGCGCGGATGCAAAGCCAGGCGAAATAGAAACGTACAATGCCAAAACCGGTATCAGCCCTGCCAGACTGAACAACAGCACATTCCGAAGAAACAGCATCCCCGGCATTTCTATTGAGAAATATCGCTCCAAAAGTGCTGGGCCTAACCTGAGTCAAAAACATATCTTTGCTCACCTAACCACGAATTGCCATAGGGGAACGGACCGATCTGCGGGCCTCTTTTTCAGGGGGACTGAACTACGCGCGAATTCTATCAGATTCTGACCCGAAGCTCAGAAGTGTTCTGCAAAGCGGATGGTGCCTACTCCGCATTGGAAGTTACTCCCTCAGGAAACCGTGTATCGCCAGATATTTTGATCTCTGTGATTTGCTCCGGAATCGCTGACGAGCAGGCGCTTACGAGCTTATAGAACTTGTTTATTCCGCGTTCGACGATCGGCCAAGTGGCTCAGAGCTCAATAGTTAGCAGCATGTTGGTCAATCTGGATCATATGCTGCGGACCAATTGGCTGGTTCAAAATTGCAAGTAGTGGACGATGCTTGTTTTCCGAAGAAAGGCGTGACGCAAATACCGCGTTGATAAAGCGGAATTCACAACATGAGGGCGGCCCTAATTGTCGGTCGAAAGTCTTGGATTAATCCCCTTCCCGCTCTGCGTACAAAAAAGACCATAACTCGACTTGATCTGCTTGGCGCGTGACCGCAGTGCCAAGATGCTCATACCCAAGGCATCAAAATCCGAAAAAGTGAAAGGGCGCGGCCCATGGCAGATACCATATTCATCACAGGCGCGAGTTTGGGCATTGGTAATGCGACAGCGCGGCTGTTCGCGCATCGGGTTTGGAAAGTAGTAGCCGCCATGCGCAATCCGGAGGATGATGTTGAGCTCGCCGGCGACAACGTTCTTGTGACGAGACTCGATTTGCTGGACACCAAGTCGATTGCGGCCGCGGTTTCCGAAGAACAGGACCGCTTTAGCCTCAGAGTAGTCATCTGACGGAATGTCTCAAATGTCTCCTACGACCGTCGGCGTCCAAAGGTAGCGGCACCACGTGACTTTGAGAGCAAAGATCGAGTGTTTTGATGGGGTATCGTGCTCGGGTCTGTTTCACGGAGGAGCAGACAGCTGAGATTTGGGATGGCTGGCAGCGCAGAGAGTCGATGCGTTCGATGGGAAGTTGTCATTGATCTATCCGCTGCTCGCACGGGCGGGCCGAATTCGTGCTGATGAGAGGTGAAGGTCAGGGCTGGCGATGAGGCTGGGCGAACGTGAAGAAATCTCTCGGGGTGTGAAGGTGAAGCAGTCTTTTCGCGCCATCGCCCGTCAGCTTCACCGGCTGGCTGAAGCGTGAGCAACCCGATGACGCGGGCGCCCGTGCGTCCCACGAGCCGATCTATCGAAGCCTGGTCATTCAGGCACAAGGTGCAATGAAGCAAGAGCTCCTTGCCCATCCCAGTGCGACACATGCGACCCGCCGCTTCGGTCAAGAA
>CAZMRS010000393.1:0-3114 GCA_964568435.1 uncultured Boseongicola sp.
GTCACGCAACCAGTCGCTAAAAAGCCGCTCATAACGTCGCCCGGTTAGAACCGCGCGCTGTCGTAGTAAGCCCGCGTATGCGCAGTATCCTGCATCTCTTCGCGGGTCAGGTCAGGCGCAGCGGCTTCGGCTGCTGTCCCACCAGAAGCTGCCACAACCGCTACTGCGGGTGCCGCTGTTCCGGCCAGTTTCAGAAAGTCGCGGCGGTTCGCCTCTTCTTTCTTGGACATGATCCTCTCCTTCTTCGGTTCCGGCCCGGTCACCCGGGCCCTTGATGACTGCGCACGCTGCGCAGCCCGTGATTGTTCAACTGCCGCCCATTCGGAACGCCTCGGCTTCGATTTCCATGAACTGGCGTCCGACCGTTCCGACAGGCGCGTAGAAAACCGAATTCTTCGCGGCTTCCAGATCGGCAAAGAAATGGCTGGCCC
This sequence comes from uncultured Boseongicola sp., assembly GCA_964568435.1. Lineage (GTDB taxonomy): Bacteria > Pseudomonadota > Alphaproteobacteria > Rhodobacterales > Rhodobacteraceae > Boseongicola. Next base: position 432 of record CAZMRS010000393.1, read on the forward strand.
ATGGGGCGATGTGTTTGTTGAAGAATGTCTTTTGCTGTTCGAGGTTTGCTGGTGAGCCGAAACGCCCGACAATCTGCGCACCCATCATTTCCATCAGACTGGCGATGTTGTCCTCGGGCTCAAACACATTATCCGCACGCGCCATGCCCTGAGCTGTCATGTCTTGGCGAAGCGCCGCCAGCGGCTTCTCATTCAGGAACCCGGTCAAATAGTAACTGGCATATGGCAGTAGCTCGCCGCGTCCCAGACCAATAAACAATTTATTGTACTCCGACGTCACAGCCTTCGGTTTTGAAACTTTCGCGACGCGAGCCAAGGTCGATATGGCCTGCCCGAGCTCGCTTTCATCGCCCGTCAGCCCTGCTGTTTGAGAAATCAGCATTTCATCGGCGGGGCGAGACAGGATCGCACCAAGATAATTGTAAAGGTCCGCACGAAGGCGGTCTTCTTCGGCAATCCCGATGCTTTCAGCGGCCAAATTCATCCAGTCCTCTGTTCCGTGAATGTCACCGTCATGCGGCGACGCGAAGCTGGCAGAAAGTCAGTTTCGTCTACCGTGACCTCTTCCGCGACCTCGGGTTCCGCATCTTCAACTGCAGCGCCCTCGATCGGCGCTGCATCTTTCTGTTCATCGTCCGACTGCTCAGCCACTTCAAACTCGAGCTCTTCATCCTCGTCGGCATCATCAGCCTCTGCCTGACACGCAAGTTCCTCGATGTGTTTCAACATGCCTTTGCCCACCTGATAAGCGGTTTGCATGTTTTCGATGATCTTCGCGCTATCAGTGAAATCCTCACCGTAATCGACCAGACCGTCAACATTGGCCAACACCGGATTCAATCGCCAAAGACGTCGAAGCGCGCGCGTCTTCAGGCGCTGCGGCAGGGCGGAAGCAAGGAATTCGCGCACCGCCTCAGGACTGTCCAATTCTTCAGGCGCCTTCAAACCGGCTTCTTCCAGGAGCTCTTCGTCCGAAACTTCGGCAAGCGCGCGTTCGCGCTCGGCGTCCTCTGCCGCAAGAACTGCAGCCTCTTCGGCGTGCTCCTCGCGGGCGACCGCTGCGCGGCGGCGGGACCAGAAGTCGGCACTCATTGGATGCGCCTCTTCAGTTGTGTTGGTGACGCATAGATGTCTCCGGCCTTCCCAACGCGGGGATCGCCAATTCCATCTTCCACCAAATCTATCCGCTTTTTATCGCGTTTGCGCTTAACGAAGACTTCCTCCTCGTAGAAGGTATCAACGAAGTCGGCGATCATCGCTTTGAGCGAAGCGGGCATCGGCACCTTTTCAACAATCTCTTCGCCGCTGTCGGTGTAGTCTTGCGCTTCGTAAGGAGAGGCTGTCGCAAGAACCACGTCCAGGGGAGCTTCGCCCTGGCCTTCGCGTAGGATGATGTAAATCGAGGGCACCTGCGATTGCAGGCCATGCTGATAAGCTTCCGCTTCAGCGCCATGCAGCTCAAGAGAAACGGTGGCGGCGTGGTATTCCACAGCCTCGCCTTCCCGGCGCAGTTCACGCCAGTTAGCGGGACCCGCACCAGGCAAGACCGCGCTCACTTTCCAGTTCCATTTTTGCCAGCGCGTGACACCCGGCGTTCTTCTTAGAATTACGCCGACCGGTGCAACGCTGTGCGCATTGGGATTGTAGTACATCCCGGTAGTGCCTCCCTACCGGATACCATTGTATGCTTTTGGCAAAGCTCAAAGCACTTTTTGAACAAGTTCCCGCGAAACGCCCAGTTTTCACGAAAAAATCCTCTTTCAGTCAGATCTCTCGAACCAACTAAACCGATAAAAGAATCCGATAGTTTCTGTAAGAAAATCACTTCGGGTCATTTCTTCGAATCGCGAACGCTCTAGAATTGAACAAAACCGATTGCGGCCCCTCTGCATTCGCGTCTAGCTTATCCCGGACCGGCTTGGGAGGGCTGGGCGACCACACCGTACCTGGAGGACTGCTGCAATGGCGAAGTCGTTGATCACTTGCGACTGTCTGGGAAGTCAAACCATTGACTCCACAGCCCTGTCAGAAATGACAGGCCTTGATGTGCGTCCACCTTGTTCAGCGCTCTGCACTAAAGAGATCGGCAAAGCTGCCGCAGCATTGTCCGAGGGCGACGCAATTATTTGCTGCACCCAGGAGGCGCGCACCTTCGAAGCCCTGGCTGACGAACTCGGTGTCCCCTCCCCTCCGACGCTTGATCTGCGTGACCGCGCCGGTTGGACCGATGACACAATCACGACGACGCCGAAAATGGCCGCTCTTATTGCCGAAGCGACTCTGCCGGCTCCGGCTGCCAAATCGATAGACGTAGTTTCCGAGGGTCTGTGTCTTATCCTGGGTCCCACCGAAGTCGCATTGCCGGCGGCAGAACAACTTGCTGCTCATCTCGGTATCACCGTGTTACTCGACCGGTCCGAGGAAATCCCCGAAGCACGCACCTTCGACGTGATAGTCGGAAATCTGCGCAGTGCCACCGGCGCGCTTGGGCAGTTCGACGTGAGGATCGACCGGTTGCAGATGATTGAGCCGGGCGGACGCGGGAGCTTCAGTCTTACTGAACCAAAAGATGGCGGGGTGTCCACGTGCGATATCATCCTCGACCTTCGTGGCACCGATCCCCTGTTCCCTGCACACGAAAAACGCGAAGGCTACCTGCGCGCCGACCCCAAGCATGCTCCTT
>CAZMRS010000394.1:0-3103 GCA_964568435.1 uncultured Boseongicola sp.
AGACAAGTTGCAGCCGACATCTCCGTTACTGAAGTCGAAAGTGTTGCTGCAGCTTATCTGAATGAGGGCCGTTCATTCGATGCGGTGTATTTGGAGAACAATCTGGCCGATGCTTCGGGGCTCGGGTCCTTAGAGGAAATCCGAGAGCTGTGGCCAAATGCAGCGTTGTTCCTGATGACGGCTTCAGGCGATGCGAACATCGCCAAACAAGCGATCTTGAACGGTGCCACAGATTATCTAGTGAAATCCGAGTTGTCAGATGTGAACTTCGCTAGTGCACTCAAGACCGGCATCGTGTCAGCGAAGAAACGCCACCGTATTGAAGAGCAACATGCGGATATCGCAACTTTTGTTGAGGTGCTTGTTCACGATTTTCGCGCACCAATTCGCGCCACCGCATATCTGTCAGAGCAAATTGCGGAGGATTTGGAGTACGGCGAAACAGAAGAGGTGCGAGTAGGTCTTCAACTCCTGCGGCGTTCGGCGACTCAAATGACAGATATGATCAAGAGCCTTTCTGATCATGTTCGATTTGATCGCGACACACATAGTGAGTACGTCGAGGTCGGTAGTGTTCTTCGTCAGGCGATGGAACCTTTCCAGGTGGAAATCGAGAACGCCTCTGCAAAAGTCGCAATGCACCTGGAACCGAATTTGCCGAAGCTGCCCTGTTATCCGCCGCAAATTGCTCAAGTTCTTCAGAATCTTATCGGAAATGCGCTCAAGTATCGTGGCGACAGACCGCCTGTGATTGAGATCTCGGCGAAACAAACTTCCCCAGGCCACATCTTACTTTCTGTGAGTGATCGGGGGCCAGGCATCCCTGAGGAGTATTCGAAACGGATCTTCGAGCCGTTCAAGCGCCTGCCAGGAACAGGTGATATCAGCGGAACAGGTCTGGGCCTCGCAACGTGCAAGAAAATTGTGCTTCGCCATGGGGGGCAGATTACATGTAGGTCCGAAGTTGGCGTCGGTACAGAAATTAGTTTTCGCTTGCCGCTAGACGCCGAACAGTCACCGCTTTGGATGCGCGGCCAATCCGAAACGCGCGTGGTGCCCGAAAAGGTGTCCGGTTCCTAACAGATCTTGGATAGGTCGCGTCGGCCTTCGCGAATAGATCTGCTTCAACTAAGATCGGGTCTTTTTGTGGCTCAAGCCGCCGCGCAACAACACTTCACGGCAGCCTTGGTCTTCGACCAGCCCAGGAACTTTGCCGGCAAAATGGCTTCGACGTTATGTAATTTCGACTGGTTGAACCAACGAAAATCTGTGATGCAAGAGGGTGAGTACGCGCCAAAGATTGGCGATAGTTCTCGACGCAGAAATGGGGAACATCAGACCGTGTCACTCGTTGAAGATAGAGAGCTTCTCGTAAATTTATTTGATGCCGCCGTCGCCGCTGCTGATCCAAAACAGGCGATGGCAGCGAAGCTACCGCCAGCACCGAAAGGAAAGACAATTGTCATTGGTGCGGGCAAAGGCGCTGCGCAGATGGCCGTGGCGTTTGAGGAGCTTTGGGATGGCCCATTGGAGGGCGTGGTTGTCACAAGGTACGGCTATGGTGCACAGACAAATGACATCCGCGTCATCGAAGCATCACACCCAGTGCCGGACGCAAATGGTATGAGTGCGAGTGCGGAGCTGATGCGTATGGTGACGGGCCTCAGCCCCGACGATTTGGTCGTTGCGTTGATCTGCGGCGGCGGCTCGGCGTTGCTCCCGGCACCCCCTGATGGTTTGACCCTCGAAGACGAGATGGCATTGAACGAAAGCTTGCTTGCGTCCGGGGCTCCGATTTCGGTTATGAACGCGATCCGCAAGCAGGTGAGCAATATCAAAGGCGGTCGGTTGGCGGCCGCGGCGTATCCCGCGAAAGTGGTTAGCTTTGTTGTCTCGGACGTGCCGGGTGACGATCCCGCTCAGGTCGCATCGGGCCCAACAGTCCCTGATGCTTCAACGCGTGAGCAAGCACGCTCAATGGTCGATGCTCACAGAATTCAATTGCCGTCGAAAATCCGCGACTACCTTGGCGGAGACGACGGTCAACCGCCGCACCCGACGGACGAGAAATTTGGGCAACACGAGGTGCATGTCATCGCATCTGCTGCATTGTCGCTCGAAGCCGCGCAGGACAAAGCCACCGCCTTGGGCGTGCCTTCCGTTATTTTGTCAGACTCGATTGAAGGCGAGGCAAAAGATGTCGGGCAAGTGCACGCGGCCTTAGCTCGCGAAGTTCGAACCAAAGACAGGCCTTTTGCAAAGCCAGTCGTCATTCTCTCGGGTGGCGAAACAACCGTGACACTCCGTTCCAGTGGCGGAAAGGGCGGGCGAAATACCGAGTTCCTTCTTTCACTTGCGACTGGGATTGAAGGGCTGGAAATTGTCGCGCTCGCGGCGGATACCGATGGCATCGATGGGTCGGAAGTCAACGCAGGAGCATTCGCAGACGGAACCAGTTGCGCGCGAATGCGAGCGGCGTCCATTGACCCCGCAGCGACGCTTTCCAATCACGATGCCTGGACTGCATTTGATGCCATTGGCGACATTTTCGCGCCGGGTCCAACCGGCACAAATGTGAATGACTTCAGGGCAATCCTGATCAAGTAGTTGGAAGCCATCCCGAATGTAACGGGTGCTCTTCGGAAAGCGGGAGAGTGACGCGCTGCCCAGTACGTGCCGCGTGGTAAATTGCAGTGACAAGCTCGATAGATGCCGCGCCATCTTCAAATGTCACCGCAGCGTTGCTCTCTCCCGAGAGCGACGCCGCAACCTCCTTGAGAAAACCTACGAACCCCACCGGGGCGTCACCAGTCGCTTTGACAATCGCGTTTACTTGGGCTTGGTCTTTGGAATTGCGTGCTTCAAACGTCCAGTCTCCGGTTGCCGGCGTATATGGATTGGTCGCCGACGTCGCCGTCAACTTGTGGAAGACCAGCCTAAGGCGCGTTTCATCTGTGGATGCGCCGAGCGTAATTGAGCTGGTCGCCAGCGCGCCATTTTCGAGCTTGAAGGCAATAGCCGCACAATCCTCGGTTTCGATGTCATTGACGCGCGTGTCCAACATCGCCGAGACATGTGAAACGCGTCCAAAAAAATGAGAGAT
>CAZMRS010000395.1:0-3072 GCA_964568435.1 uncultured Boseongicola sp.
AGGCGCGAATCTGGGTTCCGAAAGGCGCGAATCTGGGTTCCGAAAGGCGCGAATGGCCATCGGTTCCTGATGGCGCGAATTTTGGGTTCCTGATGGCGCGAATTTTGGGTTCCTGAAAGCGCGAATGGAAGCTATGGTTTTCCGCATGGCTCTGCTTCCCGATCGACACCCTCAGAAAGACTTCTTCATCCTGGATATCGCGGATGTGGTCCCGAAGGATGACACCTCGACCATGGAGCATCCGATTTTCTCTCTGGCGACCAAGCCGGATATGCGCCACCTGCACTACCAGAACGGCGAGAACACCCTCAAAATCGTCCCCTCTGGGAACGGCCTTCCCACGATCTTTGACAAAGACATTCTGATCTTCTGCATCAGCCAGTTGATGCACAAAAAAAACCGAGGTGAGAAGATCGGCAAGCGCGTCCGTTTCTCGGCGCGCGAGCTGATGATCGCCACCAACAGGCGCACTGACGATAAGAGCTACAAGCGTCTGGAATCTGCGTTCCAAAGGCTGGTCGGAACCACGTTCACCACCAACATTGCCAATGGCGACTATGAAGAAACGCGAATTTTTACCCTGCTGGAATCCGGCAGTGGCTTCGTCGTTAAGCGCAAAACCAGACGCCTCGACTACTGCGAAGTGATCCTCTCCGATTGGTTCATGGCCGCGATTGAAAGCAATGCTGTCGTCAGCATCTCAGAAGGATATTTTCGCCTGCGCCGCCCTCTTGAGCGGCGAATATATGAGATTGCGCGCAAGCACTGCGGCAACCAGAAAAAGTGGCATATTCGGCTATCCAAGCTGCAAGAAAAGACCGGCAGCAACGCCCCGCTCAAGAAATTCCGCCTCAACATTCGTCAGATCATTGAGGACGACGAAACGCCATTCTATCACATCGAGCTGACGGACGATGATTTGGTGATCTTCCGTCCCCGCAAGGCAAAGGCAACGCTTGCGCCTTCCATCACTTTACCGGACTGGGCCGAGGAAAAGGCCCGCGGGATCGCGCGGGAAAAGGGCTGGGATTATCACGCACTTCGCGCCAACTGGATGGAATTCGCCCAGGACGAGGCCAGCAAAGGGAACCCGCCCCAGAACGCCGGGGCCGCCTTTGTGGCCTATTGCAAGAAGCAGGACAGCCTGCGATAGCTAGAGACGGCTCTCAAGTATGGTTGCCAAACCACGCGCGACTTCTTCATTTGGGATTGGCCCGTAGTAGAAAAACACGCCCTTGACGGTGATCTCTAACGTATCGTCCGACACCCGCCGAAACCTTGCGCTGTGGCCAACAGAGTTAGTCCCATACGCCGGAAACTCCCCTACCTCAATGATGGCTCTATCACGATCTACTCTCGTGATATTTCCTTGCCAGAGTGGGATTGAGCAAACCGGTAAGCTCTCATCCAAACGCGGTGTCCCACGGCATTGGGACAAACCCTCTTCGGCCAGAACCACCAACAAACGATCTGTGAATGCCGGATTTGATCTCTCTGGGCCTATCGTCACAGTCGCCCTGTACGAAGGTGTTGGTAAGAACAACCCGCAGCCGGTGAGACAGATCAAAAGACCGATGATCCAAAGCGATTTTATGTGGAAACGCACTCTCATCCCCCAACCAATCGCGCCCAGAACCCCTTCTTCCGGGCGCTCTGATCCTCGATCAACGCCGTGACCTTCTGAGCCTGATCCTTCCAGCTGTCCCGGTCAGCGCGCGTTTCCTCCAACATCTCGCGCAATAGCTCAACTTCACGCTCTAACGCGCTGGTTTCAGGACGGGTTTCACTTCCTAATATTGTTGGGGTTACGTCACTTTCATCTGAAACGGCAGGCCAAACGCGAAAAAGCTCTGACGCCTCAATGATCCAGCCGCCACCATCACGTGGTTCAGCGGATAATTTCCCGCTTTTTATGGCTCTTGTGATCGTTGGAATGCTCTTTCCAACTTTCTTCGCGGCCTGCGATGCGGATAGTGACATGCCTGTTACCCCACCCCTTTCACATCGTAAAATTGTTAGCTTCTGAAAGGGTAACAGGTTTATTCTCATGGGTAAAATACCTTGATGGGAAAACCAAGCCCTCTAGAACTTGAATAACTACAAAAATGTAGTTATATATTTGGATATGACATCTCCGCTCTTCACCTGGGACGAGGACAAGAACCTGTCCAACCAGCGCAAGCACGGTCTCAGCTTTGAGATCGCGGCCCGCGTGTTCCTCGACCCGCTGCACCTGTCCGTACAGGACCGCATCGAGGACGGAGAGCAACGCTGGCAGACGGTCGGTCAGATCGACGGCCTCGCGGTGGTCCTGGTCGCTCACACCTTCACGGAAGAGGGACCATTGGACGAGCCGCTTGAGGTGATCCGCATCATCTCGGCCCGTCCAGCCACACGGAAAGAAAGGAAGCGATATGAAGAAGGTTGAACATACACTCGACACGCTCCCGCCTTTGACGGAAGCACAGAAGGCTGATCTCAAGCGCCTCGCCGCACTGCCGGACGCCAAGATCGACACGAGCGACATTCCCGAGCTGACCGATGCACAGCTTGCGGAGATGAAACGGCCCGAGCATTTCCGGCCGGTCAAGAAGCAGATCACGGCCCGCCTGGACGCCGATGTCCTAGCTTGGCTCAAAGCTGGTGGGAAAGGCTACCAATCCCGCATGAACGCAATCCTGCGTCAGGCTATGCTGAGCGGAAAATAACGGCAGCGCCCGACCGCCCCCTACATGGCGGGGAGGGCGCGGGCCTAGACGCCGCGCTTGGCCAGGTTCTTCAGTTCGCCTGAAACCTTGAGCTCCAATGAGCTGCGCCGCCCATCAGCCATCAGTGCAACCTCGTCCGCAAAGTCGAGCACCATCCCGGCCAGGTGCCGGATCTCAGCGTGGTCCGTTTCGTTGAACGGGAGGGATTGTCCCCGGTTCTTGGCGTCGTTCATCCGTTTAGCGATCTGAGAAACGTTGTTGCCCACCTTGTTGAGCGCACCCTTCATGGCCAGCAAGGCCTCCGCCATCTCGGCATCCGGCGCGGCCATGCCGCCCACATTCCGGATGACATTGCGCAACGCTT
>CAZMRS010000396.1:0-3067 GCA_964568435.1 uncultured Boseongicola sp.
TCATCCGACAGTTCGTTCACACGACGGGTTTCGTCGATGTTCACGGCTTCGCAAATGGCCTTCGCCGAGGTCGGGCCAATTCCGGTGATGTAAGTGAGGGCGATAGGAACCCGCTTTGCAGTCGGGATGTTTACGCCGGCAATACGTGCCACGTGTGCAATTCCTTTTCGTTGCGGGCCCGTAGCGCCAGGCCCTTTTTTCACAACGTAAGCCCGAGGCTTGGGCCACGGGCTTTACGATCTATATCGGATGGTTATCCGTCTAGGGAGCGACCCCACATCGGCTAACCGATTCTCTTGCGAGATGGCGGTAGATATGATCTTCGCTGCGGTGCGTCAAGGGGGATCATGTATGAATTAATGCGTAGCGTTTTAAGGGAGAAATCGCGCCTTAAACCATCGCTTCCATCCGATCCAGCGCCGTTTCAATCGCTGGCAGCTCGGCCACTTCTTCGGCAACCATGCGGCATCGCTCGGCCATCGTCGCATCTGCCAGAACATCCTCTAAGGCGGCTCTGAGCGTCTCCGCCGACCGTTCCCGCACTGAAAGGCCCAAACCAGACGCCTCCACCCGGTCAGCATTCCAAGGCTGGTCGGCAAATAAGGGCACGACAACCATGGGCACACCAAACTCGAAGGCCCCGCTCAACGTCCCCGATCCACCATGATGCATGATCGCGCTTGCATGCCGCAAAACGGCAGCCTGTGGAACAAACGACTGCACTTCGACGTTATCAGGGCGAGACCTAAACCGTTCAGCGTCGACCTTGGGACCTGTGGTCAGCAAAACCTCTGCGTCCAGCTGGCCGGCCGCATCCAGCGCCATATCGAAGACCTCGTCAAAGGTGAACGACGCCTCTCCAACAACTGTTCCGAATGTGATGTAAACAAGGGGCTTCTGAGTTTTGGGTGCCCAATCCGCCTCGGCACCGCTGTTCCCCGAATTCAAGTTGACACGAAATGGCGGGTTGTCGGGCGCATGCTTGCAATCACCATCGAAGCCAGCGGGAAAAGTCGAATAGATCGGCTCCATCCATAGGCCCGTTCCGTCCTGCGCCGGTTTTCCATGCACCGAGAAATGCCGGTCAATCGCCGCTGCAACGTGCTCAACAATCTCACCTTCGACCGAGTTGTTGTGCACCGCTATCCGGGCATGCGGAACGCCATGCTTTTCAGCCATTACAAAACTTGCAAATTCCAGCGAGTCACGCAGGATCAAATCTGGCTTCCACTGCACAATGCTCTCTTCCAGCATCGGAATGGCCCGTTCTGTCGTCCGCCCGCCGAACATTTCACCGATGGCAAAGCTCATCAGTTCATCGCCCATAAGGTTGCGCCGCCCCTCCCATTGTTCCTTGATCTCTTCGTCACTCAGGCGCGCAAATGGCATTAGCGATAGTCCCGCCTTCTCAGCCACCGGTCGAGCCTCTTCCGGCGATGCTAATCGCACCTCGTGCCCCCTTGCCTGCAAGCCCCTTGCAAATGGAAGGAGCGGCCGGATATGCCCCTGACCGCGTGTGCTGGATAGAAGAACGCGCATACTTTGCCCTTAAATCGAAAAGAGCCGCCAAACGGCGACTCTCTCATTCATACACTTTTTTGGCGGCTCAGGTAACAAGCATCACCCGTCCAGCACACCCGCAATCGAGCCAGACACTTCTTCAATAGTTCCAAGCCCCGGCACCCAGCTCAGGTTGCCCTTGGCGTGGTAATACCCAAGGAGCGGTGACGTCTTCTTGTAGTACTCCATCAGACGGATCTTCAGGCTCTCTTCATTGTCGTCCGCCCGCGCTGTACCACCAGCGGCCACAGCCTCGGCGGCGCGGTTCAGAATACGTCCAACCAGAGCCTCGTCGTTCACTTCCATGGCAACGACGTGATCCAGTCCTGTCCCGTGCTTCTCCAACAACTCGCCCAGAGCATCAGCTTGCGCGAGCGTCCGTGGGAACCCGTCAAAGATGAACCCACCGCCGTGATCTCCCTGAAGCTTTTCTTCGATCAGACCGATTACGATCTCATCGGTCACAAGCTCACCTGAATCCATAATGGCCGCAACCTTGTTGCCCATTTCGGTGCCGGATGTGCGCGCAGCTCGCAGCATATCGCCGGTCGAAAGCTGCACCATGCCACGCTGCTCAACCAAGATCTGAGCCTGCGTGCCCTTACCGGCCCCCGGTGGGCCGAGCAGAATAATGTTCATCGTTTAGCGGCCCCCCGTGCCTTCCCGCCACGCTTTTTGCCGCGCAACTGGGACTTCTCAATCAGCCCTTCGTATTGATGGGCGAGAAGATGAGACTGGACCTGTTGAATAAAGTCCATACCCACAGACACAATAATCAGGATCGAGGTGCCACCAAAGTAGGCCGTAATCGTCAGATTCGTCCGCACAATTTCAGGCATCATAGTGACCAGCGCGAGGTACCCGGCACCCAGCACAAGGATGCGGTTCACGACGTACTCAAGGTACTCTTCGGTCTTTTTGCCGGGGCGAATACCCGGGATAAATCCGTTCTGGTTCTTCAGGTTTTCAGCCACGTCCTCGGGCTTAAAGGCCACGTTAAACGTATAGAAATAAGTGAAGAACATGATCATGCCGCCGAAGAACAACAGATAGAGCGGCTGGCCCGGGCCGAAGTAAGCCAGGATCCAACTCATCACCGGCCCGGCGTTTCCTCCCGAGAAGGTTGAAAGCGTAGTCGGGAGCAAAAGCAGCGACGATGCGAAGATCGCAGGGATCACGCCTGCGGGGTTCACTTTGATCGGCAGGTGCGACGATCCGCCGTCATAGACTTTCATGCCAACTTGCCGCCGCGGGTACTGAATGTGCACCTTGCGAAGTGAACGCTCCATGAAGACCACGAAGATCAGGGTCGCCAACAACATTATGATGATGCCCAGTATGACAGCCGTCGAAAGCGCACCAGACCGGCCTTGCGCAAAGAACTGCGCCAAAGCGCCCGGCAATTCCGCGATGATTCCGACGTAGATGATAAGCGAAATACCGTTGCCGACACCACGCGCCGTGATTTGCTCACCCAGCCACATCAGGAACATGGTGCCACCGACCA
>CAZMRS010000397.1:0-3057 GCA_964568435.1 uncultured Boseongicola sp.
GGCACGCTCGCGTCCGAGGCCAATGCCTCAAGGATTGCAACAGCTTCGTCACGGTTATCCGAAGCCAAAGCCGCCTCGGACTGAAACAGCGCCAACATCGCGGTCCGACCGGCATTGCCACCTGCGTCAATCTCCGCCAAGGCCGCCGCACGCTCGGTGGCATCGCTCTCAAAAGCGTTCAGAATTGCGTCGCCAGCCGCCTGTGCGGCAGCTTCATTCTGGGCTTTGCGAAACTCATTCCAGCTCGCCCCGCCTACAATCGCCACGATCAATATCGCGGGGATCCAGCCATAACGCTTGAACAGCTTATAGAGTCGCTCCTTGCGAACCTCTTCCGTCACTTCGTTGATAAAAGAGTCCTGATTGGACACGTGGCTCTCCCCAAACGGTCGGATTATTACAATTTCCGCCCTCATATCGTGCGGTTTTGGCGAATGCAAAGCCCACAAATCAAAGTCAGCCCTTGATATTTGCCAAAAAAGGGCTGAAATGCTAATTCTGAACTGATCAGTTTAGCAATTTCCGCTAGCACGGAAGCAAACCACGCTCCGGCTGCCGCAAGAAAGAAAGTAAAAGAGGCAAATCATGCGCCTGTTTCCGATTTTGACGGCCATCGTGGTCGTGGGTGTTTTATTCCTGTTGGTGTTTCAACGCGATACGCTTCTGTCTTTTTCCGGAGCCGAAACAGAACAAGCTGAACCCGAGGTCATTGAGGCCGTCGTGGACCGCGATGAAGATGCACCACAACAAGCCGTCAGCGTCGTTGCAATGCGCTCGACGGCCACCTCAATCGACGGCGCAGTGATCTTGCGCGGCAGAACCGAAGCCGCCCGTCAGGTCGACATGCGTGCGGAAACAAACGGTCAGGTTATCTCCGATCCGCTGCGTGCAGGTGCAACCGTTGCAGAAGGCGATCTTCTTTGCCGCCTCGATCCCGGCACGCGCCAAATCGCGCTCTCAGAAGCCGAAGCGGGCCTGCGTGAAGCGATCACCCGCCTGCCCGAAGCCGAAGCGCGTCTCGCCGAAGCCCGCGCGCGCCTTGCCGAAGCCGAGATCAACAACAATGCCGCCAGCCGCCTGTCCGAAGGCGGCTTCGCCTCCGAAACCCGCGTCGCGCAGGCAACGGCCTCAGTGGAAGCCGCCCGCGCAGGCGTGCAATCCGCTGTATCTGGCGTCGAAAGCGCACGCTCGTTGATTCAATCCGCCGAAGCCCGCGTGGCGTCGGCCAACAACCAGCTCGATCAACTCGAAGTGCGCGCGCCGTTCGGTGGCATACTGGAAACCGACAGCGCCGAGCTTGGCTCACTCATGCAGCCCGGCTCCCTCTGCGCTACAATTATCCAACTCGACCCAATGAAAATGGTCGGCTTTGTTCCCGAAACGATGGTGGATCGTGTTGAAGTCGGTGCCCTCGCTGGCGCCCGTCTTGCATCGGGTCGCGAAGTCGTCGGCCGCGTCACCTTCCTCAGCCGCTCCGCCGACCCGACCACCCGTACCTTCCGCGTCGATGTCGAAGTTCCGAACACTGACCTCTCCATCTCCGACGGTCAAACCGCCGAAATTGGCATCCAAGCCGACGGCGACATCGCGCACCTCCTGCCGCAATCCTCGCTGACGCTGAACGATGAAGGAGACCTTGGCGTCCGCCTTGTCGTGGACAACACAGCGACCTTTGCCCCCGTCCAGGTTTTGCGTGATACCATCGAAGGTATCTGGGTCGGCGGTCTGGACTCGAGCGTCGACGTCATCGTTGTCGGACAGGAGTTCGTCACCGATGGTGTCCCGGTTGAAGCGACCTATCGCGAGGAGACCACTCAATGACCGGGATCGTCGATTGGGCTGCGGGCCGTGCCCGCATGGTCATCGCCTTTATTATTCTGTCGCTTATGGCAGGGGCGCTCGCCTATGCGAGCCTCCCCAAAGAAGGCGAACCCGACATCGAAATCCCGGCACTCTTTGTATCTGTCCCCTTTGCGGGCATCTCCGCGGAAGACAGTGAAAAACTGCTTGTTCGCCCGATGGAAACCGAACTTTCCGACCTCGACGGCCTGAAATCCATGACCGGCACAGCCGCCGAAGGCTATGCCCTCGTCGTCATCGAATTTGAATTCGGCTGGGACAAAACAAAAATCATGGCCGACGTGCGCGACGCCATGAGCAAGGCCGAAGCTCAGTTCCCCGCAGGTGCCGACCAATACACCATCGACGAATTCAACTTCTCTGAATTCCCCATCATCATCGTGAACCTGACGGGCGCCCTGCCCGAACGCACCCTTTTGCGTGTCGCCAAAGACCTTCAGGACCGCCTCGAAGGCTTGGAGCCCGTCCTTGAGGCCGCACTCACTGGGCACCGCGATGAAATGGTCGAAGTCATCATCGACCCGCTGCGCCTGGAAGCCTACAACGTCACCGCAGGCGAGCTGATCTCCGTTGTCACCAACAACAACCAACTGATTGCCGCCGGTGAAGTAGAAACCGAATCCGGTGCCTTCGCCGTCAAAATCCCGTCGTCCTTCGACGAACAGCAGGACATCTACAACCTGCCCGTCAAAGTCGATGGGGACCGGGTCATCACGCTCGGTGACCTCGCCGATATTCGCCTGACGTTTGAAGACCGTGCGGGCACCGCCCGCTTCAACGGCGAGAACACCGTCGCCCTGCAAGTCGTGAAACGCAAAGGCTTCAACATCCTCGACCTCTCCGAACTGGTGAAAGAGGAAATCGAAATCGAACGCGCCTCCTGGCCGCCTGAGCTTCAAGAAGCCATCAAAGTCGGCACATCCAACGACCAATCCCGAGTGATTGAATCGATGGTTTCTCAGCTCGAAGGCTCGGTCCTGACCGCCATCGCGCTTGTTATGATCGTCGTGCTTGCGGCCCTAGGCTCTCGATCCGCCCTCCTCGTCGGTTTCGCGATCCCGACGTCCTTCCTTCTCTGCTTCGCGCTCCTCGCTCTCATGGAAGTCCCGGTGTCCAACATCGTGATGTTCGGCCTCATCCTCGCGGTGGGTATGCTCGTCGACGGCGCCATCGTGGTGGTGGAATACGCCGACAAAC
>CAZMRS010000398.1:0-1795 GCA_964568435.1 uncultured Boseongicola sp.
AGAAATCGTCGACAAGGCGCATAAAGATCGCCTCCTTGCTGTCGAAATGCAGGTAGAACGTGCCCTGGGCCACGCCGGCTTCGGCAACGATGTCCGAGACACGCGCCGCATGGAAGCCGCGCGACCCGAATACATTTGCCGCGGCCCGCAGCAGACGCGCATGGGCGTTTGGTTTCTTGGAGATGTTCATGGAATGTCCAATATGACTGACGCGTCAGTCATATAGTGATGCTAAACTCTGACGTCAATTATATTTGCCGAAAAAACCTCTTTGTGCGCCCGCTGTTCACAAAATGGACGACGCCACCACCGATTGGCGCCAATCGCAAGAGTCGCGTGGCGAAAAGTTAGTTCGGCAGCCGCTCGGTGAAACGAAGAACGTCCGATTCCGGTCCGCTTCCCTCCGCCACTCTTTGCCTTAGGATTTACCATACCATTGTTTGGCTAATTTAGTGGATAATCAACCATCCATGATAGGTGCCGCATGACAGTTGAAGAATAGCTTGGTTACGCGGATGGCATCCGTTCGCAGCAAAACATTTCCAGTGCCGCTCAAGGTAAGTCACAGACAAAAACTCGCTTAGGTTCAGGATCTTTGAAGCAGGGGCAAAGCCCTAACGTGTCCCGTCCATGCCCCCATCATACGTCCACCGATATCCCGGCGGTGTCGGCCCTTTGTTTCTGCCGCCTTGCAAAGTCTGCTCCCAGGCATGGGCGAGAATGCCTACGGATCGAGATAGCCCAAAGAAGCCCCTTGCAAGCGGAGCGGGGCAGCCAAGCTCGGCGTAGATCACAGCGGTGGCTCCGTCGATGTTCATTGGGACCGGTTTGCCCTTGTGATCGGCGAGCTGTTTTTCGATTGCCCGTCCGATCGCGGCATAGGTCCCTGAGACCGCCCCTTGTTCAGCGGCTTCGTCAACCAGGGCCAGCAGTCGTGGCGCGCGGGGGTCGGTTGGCTTGTGGAAACGATGCCCAAACCCCGGCAGATAGGGGCCATGTTCGGATGTCCATGCGGACAAACTGGCATCCAAACCTTCTGGTCCCTCGCGTTCGACGTGATGATAAAGTGCTACCGCTTGTTCGCCCGCTCCCCCATGCACATCGCCTAGCATGTTCAGACCTGTGGCCATCGCGTTTTGGAGGCCAATGCCGCAGGTGGCAGCCATTCGCGCGGCTGCAATGGACGGTGCTTGCGGCCCATGATCGACTGCCGCGACAAGGGCGGCTTCGAACAATTTTGCCTGCGTGCCGACGATCGGTCTTCCCATAGCCATGAGCCAGATCATCTCGGCAAAACTAAGGGTGCCGATAAGGTCCTGGATCGGCTTGCCTCGAATTTCGATCTTGCCAGGTTCCATGTCGATGATGCTGGTGCGCCACCAGTCAGAGACGTTGTTGCGGTCGGTCATATCGTGCCCTCTTGGCGCATCTGCGCGATGTCGTCCTTACCGTAGCCCAGGTTGGTCAGAATGTGATCGGTATCCTGTCCCAGAACGGGTGGTGGGGTGGCGACCGCAGGACGCTCTCCGTCGATCATTGCGCCGATCCGGGCCAATGTAATGCCTCGTCCCACACCTTGCGGGTCGGAGAAATTGGCTAGAAATCCGCGGTCCGTGATTTGCTGGTGCGCAAGCGTTTCCGAGACAGTCAAAACAGCCCCGGCGGGCACACCTATCGCGTTCAGCTCCTTCGCCCAAGTTCGCGCCGGTCGCTGCGTGAGGACGGTTTCAAGCTCTGCCTTGAGCCGTAGTCTGTTGCGCTTACGGTCTTCGCGGGTCTCAAAGAGTGCGTTGGT
>CAZMRS010000398.1:1805-3055 GCA_964568435.1 uncultured Boseongicola sp.
ATTGGCCAGAAGTACCCATTGTTCATCTTTGTTGGCGGCGATGTTGATGAGCCCATCTTCGCATTGAAACGCGCCGGAAGGAGCGGACGTCGGGTTTTCGTTTCCATTGGGCGTTGGGGCGACACCACCGATCAGATAGTTTGAGACAACCCATCCCATCGTCGCCAGCATAGAATCAAGCATGGAAACATCGATGTAACAGCCACGTTCTTTGGCATTAAGGGCCGCAGAAATCGCCATCGCAGCCGTCAGTCCACCGACCGTATCCGCAATCGGATACCCAACGCGCAGAGGTCCGGTGTTAGCATCACCTGTCGCCGCCATAACTCCTGACGCACCTTGGATAATCTGATCATACGCCGGGCGTTTGGCCCATGGCCCGTCTTGCCCAAAGCCAGAAATTGCGCAGTAGATCAGTTTTGGGTTTTCCTTGCGTAGTATTTTGTGCCCGAGGTCGAGGCGATCCATCACACCAGGGCGGAAATTCTCGACCAGAACGTCAGCTGCTTGCACGAGGCGTTTGAGAACCTCTTTTCCTGCATCCGCTTTAAGGTTGAGAGTAAGCGACTTTTTCCCTGCATTCTGCGCAAGAAAACTGATCCCCATTCCCTTGGCTGACAGATCAGGGTCTGCCCCAAGGTTTCGTGCCAGGTCGCCGCGACCCACGGCTTCGACCTTAATGACTTCGGCCCCTAAGTGGGCGAGTTGGTGGCAGGCAAACGGGCCCGCAAGGACATTCGTCAGATCAAGGACGCGGACACCATGCAGGGGTCCGCGCTTGATGTCAGTCGCCATCGGCGACGCCTTGCGCGCGGGCTCTTGCGCGGCGTGCGCGGTAGCTTGGCAAAAGGATCAAGAGCAACGCCAAAACCAGCAATGCCAATGTCATTGGACGTTCGATGATGAAGTCCAATCCACGGTATAGCTGCATGGAGCGGGCGAAGTTGTCCTCGAGCATTGTGCCGAGGATAAACCCGATCAACAGTGGCGCGAGGGGATAGTCGGCAAACCGGAAGATCGTTGCCATCACTCCAAGACCCACGAGGATCAGAAGCTCTGTCGCGTTATTCTGCCCAATGTAGGCGCCCATCAATGTGAAGAAGAGGATGAACGGGATCAGATAGTTGCGTGGGATCGCGAGGATCTTGGCAATGTAGGGGATCAGCGGCAGGGTCAGGATCAGGAGAACCAGGTTGCCGATGAACATAGAGATGATGACGGCCCAGAAGATCTCGGGCGTGCCGACCAGC
>CAZMRS010000399.1:0-3047 GCA_964568435.1 uncultured Boseongicola sp.
TCGAAATTATATAGCGGCTCGCCCATGCCCATCAGTACGATGTTTGACAAAAGACGCGGGCCACTTTCCCCGGTCCCCTGCCCGGGCTCTGGCCACTCGCCCAAATCGTCGCGCGCCACCATGATCTGGCCGACAATCTCACCGGACGTCAGGTTGCGGACAAGCTTCTGCGTGCCTGTGTGACAGAAGGAACAGGTCAGCGTGCAGCCGACCTGGCTTGAAATACACAGCGTGCCGCGATCGGTTTCAGGGATATAGACAACCTCAACTTCATGGCCGCCAGCGATCCGAACAAGGTACTTGCGCGTGCCATCTTCCGAGACGTTCTTTGACACCACCTCTGGGACCGCCACCACAAAGTTTTCGGCGAGCTTGGCGCGATAATCCTTGGCGAGATTGGTCATGGCCGAGAAATCCCGCACACCCCAATGGTAAATCCACTGCCAGATTTGGTTGACCCGCATCTTGGCCTGTTTTTCCGGGGTCCCAATCGCGATAAGCGCTTCCTTCAGCCGAGGACGAGTCATCCCCACAAGGTTCTGAGGCCCCTTCGGAACTTTCCGGGGGATCGTCAAAACATCCTGAGTTATTGGCGCACCAGCGGCCATTGCGCACATCCTTTGTCAGACACAAACCGCGCATATAAGGCAGGCAGGCGGAATTCCCAAGCAAAACCTGCTGTTTCTTCTTGGATCAAATATCCCCGGCGGAGCCATCGCGATGCGGCGAAGCCGCAGCGCAAAAAAAGGACTTAAGACGCGCAGCGTCTTTCCGCGTCCTCGATCATGGCTGTCGCACCGAGGAGCGAGAACGTATCCTTGGTCTGGGTTCCACGAGACGAGCGCGCCGTCAGCACGGCATTCGCGCCGCGTTTCATGGCCGTCACGATCTTCGCATCATCTGCCTCAGTTGCCGGCCAGGCGTATTCACCTTCCGTGAAAAGCTCATAAGTCGTGCCCGCCACATCCATCGTGACGGTGGACCCTTCCGCAAACGGATACCCGCCCGTAAAGCTCACCTCACCTGCGATATTCTGCTCTGGACGGTATGTCACGAACAGCAAAATGTCGCCCCGACGGACGGACACAACGCGTCCATCGCGCGTGTTCACGGTTTCCTTTGGCGCGGTCACGGCCCAGCATTCCTTGGGCCCGTCGCCTTCAAAGACGGCCCAATCGGTGTCTGCCGCCACGCGGTTGGTGATTTCCTGCGCCGCCACACCTGACGCAGCAACTGCGGAAATACTTGCAAGTAGGAGTGCCTTGAACGGTGATGTCATCGTCGTTGCCTTTTGCCTGCGAACCCGCCTCTCGCCCATCTTTGCCGGGGCGTATGGCGGGACCTTAATGCCCCTTACCAATACCGCATGGATAGCGTATCCCCACTAGAAGATGGAAGCCCCTGCGGCGGAAATTTGCCGTGATATTGATCCGAGGTCGAACATGCACGAGCCACAGCTTCTTGCCGAGGCCACACGCGGCCCTTTTGTGGAATCCCGGCATGTCGGGCATGCGGTCATTGCGCATGCCTCCGGGCGCATTGTGGAAAGCTGGGGCGACGCAGATGCGTTGGTCTATGCGCGGTCTGCCGCAAAGAGCTTGCAGGCCCTTCCGCTGGTGATGAGCGGTGCCGCCTCTTCGCTGACACGCCAACAGCTTGCGCTGGCCTGTTCAAGCCATTCGGCTGAAACGCGTCACATTGAACTGGTACGGCAATGGCTTGGCGATCTTGGGTTAGACGAGCACGCGCTCTGCTGTGGCCCTCAACCGTCGCGGGACGAAGCTTTGGCCGAAGACATGATCAGAAGCGGAACGCCCGTGACGCCAGCCTTCAATTGGTGTTCGGGGAAGCATTCCGGATTTTTGACCCTGGCCAAGCACTTGGGGGCTTCGCTCGACTATGTGGATGTCGAAAATCCTGTTCAGATCGCCGTCCGTGATGCCTTCGAGGACATCACCGGCGAAGACAGCCCCGGTTACGGGTTTGACGGGTGTTCTGCCCCGAACTTTGCCAGCAGCCTGAAGGGGATGGCTCGCGCCATGGCCAAAATGGCCGGAAGTGGTGACCAAAGCGACATGCGTGGCCGTGCGGCGGCGACCCTTCTGGAGGCCATGCTGGCGCATCCTGAAATGGTCGCAGGAACAGGCCGGCTTGATACCGAGCTGGTAAAGTACGCGAACGAACCAGTGGTTCTGAAATCCGGGGCCGAGGGGTTCTATGTGGCCATGGTTCCTGGCCAGAAGCTTGGAATTGCACTGAAATGTGCAGATGGCGCAGATCGGGCGTCCATGGTGGCCATCACGGCGCTTTTGGTGCGCCTGGGTGTACTGGATGCGTCCAACCCCGGGGTCACTGCTTTTCTGCGCCCGACGTTGCGGAACTGGGCGGGGCTTGAGGTTGGCGAAATTCTCCCCGCAGAGGCGTTGTTATCTTAAGGCGGCTTCGCCATTCGATTTTTTTTGGGGGGCTCTGCCCCCGGGCGCGACGCGCCTCCCCCGGAGTATTTTTGCCAGAAAGAAGATCAGACGAAGTCTGATTTTGCATAGCCTTGCAGATAAAGGAGGCTTGTGAGATCGCCGTTGTTCACCTTGACCGGCGCGGCTGCTGCCACCGTGGGTTTGGCGTGGAGCGCGACGCCCATGCCTGCGCGGTGGATCATCTTGAGGTCGTTGGCGCCGTCTCCGACCGCGACAGCGTCGTCGGGCGTGATGCCCAGACGTGCCGTGATCTCGTCGAGCGCCTCGACCTTCGCGTCCTGCCCAAGGATGGGTCGTTGGACGGTGCCCGCCAGCACGTCACCGTTTTCGATGAGAGTGTTCGCGCGGTTCTCGTCAAAGCCGAGCTTTGCAGCGATGGCTGAGGTAAACTGTACAAAGCCGCCTGAGACCAGTGCCGCATAGGCTCCGTTCGCCTTCATCGTTTTGAGAAGGGTTTCACCGCCTGGGGCGAGGGTGATGCGGGTGTCGAGGACTTTTTGAATGACAGAGACCGGCAGACCTTTAAGCAAGCCTACTCTTTCATCGATTGCTGCTTCGAAGTCGAGTTCT
>CAZMRS010000400.1:0-3041 GCA_964568435.1 uncultured Boseongicola sp.
AAGGATACCAGCACGCACGTTCTCGGCGATAAAGGCCCCGGTGTAAATCGCCAGCGCGAACCACAAGGCGATCAGAGACCCGAGAATGGTGATACCACCGCGGAAGTTAAAGCCCTTCAGCTCGGGGTATTGCCACGTCAGTCCAAGGAACAGACAAACGATACTTACTGGCACGATCCAAATCGCAGCGGTCAAATACCAGGTTGTCGGTCGGTCGCCCGTCGCCTCCTGTTTTCGTGTGGCCCAAGCCGAGATTTGGCCGGCAACGAACCAAGACAGGATCAAAACACCGATAACCAGAACCCAGTTTGCAAACCCACTTGCGACAAACGCTGAAAGCTCTGCACCCTCCTCGGCTCCTGATCCGAACCCATTGGCGAAGACCGGCTTGGGAAGATAGACACCGCGGTTTGTGATCGCGACTGAGTCATTCAGGATCATTGAAGCCGTAGCATCTTCGCCTCGGAAATCACGCGGCCCGGGGGCGGCGTTTATCATCACCGAGAAGATAATCAGGATCCAAATAAGAACCGGTACGTTCCGGAAAATCTCGACGTAGAAAGACATGATCTTTGCGACAAGCCAGTTATTTGACAGTCGCAAGACACCCGCAACCACACCAAAGATGGTGGCTGTGACGCAGGCCAGGAAGGCCACAATTAAAGTGTTCAAAAGCCCCACGGTCGCTGCACGACCATGGCTCATCGTACTATCGTAAGCGATAGGCCGCTGGTTGATGTCGTAACCGGAAGGTTCGCCCAAGAAGTCAAACGAGATGTTCAAGCCCGCAGCCGCAAGGTTGCGAACCAGGTTGCCGCCAACGAACGCCATAAAGGCGATGATCGCGACAAGGGC
Organism: uncultured Boseongicola sp.; assembly: GCA_964568435.1. Lineage (GTDB taxonomy): Bacteria > Pseudomonadota > Alphaproteobacteria > Rhodobacterales > Rhodobacteraceae > Boseongicola. The sequence continues at coordinate 856 of CAZMRS010000400.1, forward strand.
AATGAACTGGAATGTTAATGATCGGTACCGGGTATCGTTCAGAAGCATCGAAAGCTTGAACGACCCATCAGTAGCCTTGACCGGTTGGTCGGCAAGTGTCGTCATGAGTGACGTTCCCCGTCGAATTGGCGCTTATTTTCGCACTCTTTATCGGTGCATGCGCGGTTTGAAATCCAACCCCCCGCGGGCCGGATGAAAGAGGGGCGCAGGTTGCCCTGCGCCCCTCCTTATTTGGTCTTAGCGGAACGGTGGCGAGTAGATCAGTCCACCATCGTAGTACTGAGCGTTCAGACCACGAGCGAGACCGATCGGAGTTTCTGCACCGATGTTCTTCTCGAAGATTTCGCCGTAGTTGCCAGCAACGCCGATGGCGCGCTCAGCCCAGTCAGCGTCAAGACCCAGCATACCGCCAAGGTCACCTTCGGTGCCCAGCAGACGGTTGATTTCTGGGTTGTCGGAACCAGCAGCAAGCTCATCGATGTTTGCAGAAGTCACGCCTAGCTCTTCAGCTGTAATCAGAGCGTTGAGTGTCCAGCGCACGATGTCGCCCCACTCGTTGTCGCCGTGGCGAACAAGCGGACCGAGCGGCTCTTTCGAGATGATCTCAGGCATGATGACGTGCGCCGAAGGATCTTCGAAGTTTGCACGCTGAGCAGCCAGAGCGGATGCGTCGGTTGTGTAAACGTCACATGCGCCAGCGTTGTACTGCTGAACAGCTTCAGCACCGGTTTCGATTGGAACCGGCTCGTACGAGATGCCGTTGGAGCGGAAGAAGTCTGCGAGGTTCAGCTCGGTTGTCGTACCGGTCTGAATGCAAACTGTCGCGCCATCAAGATCACGTGCCGAGGATACACCAAGATCAGCAGGGATCATGAAGCCCTGACCGTCGTAGTAGTTAACACCGACGAATTCGAACTTCAGGTCGACGTCACGGCTGAATGTCCATGTGGTGTTACGAGCGAGCATGTCGATCTCACCAGAAGCCAGCGCCGTAAAGCGTGTCTTACCGGTCGTCGGAACAAACTCAACAGCGTTTGGATCGCTGAGAACAGCAGCAGCCACAGCGCGGCACACAGCCACGTCAAAGCCCTGCCAGACGCCGTTTGCGTCGGGCTCAGCGAAGCCTGGAACACCAGTGGTCACGCCGCAGTTCAGCTTGCCACGAGCCTTCACTTCGTCAAGTGTTGCTGCACCAGCCACGCCAGCCGTCACGGCTGCAGTCGCGAGCGCACCAATAAATGCAGTTTTTTTCATTTTTACCTCTTCCTGAGTTTCCGCAGTATTGCGGCTTACAGGCCCTCCCAGGCCATACATAAGGATGGACCGCAGCAAGCCGCGGTCCAATGGCAGTCATGTTGTTCGGATTCCGGCACCGACGTCAAGGGCAGGTGCCGCTTTTCTGAGCTTTTAAAACGGGTTTGCAAGATTGTTTTAAAACATATCCTTAACAACCCGGTTTGCACATTTAGGAGGCGGATTTATAGAAATGTGCCGCGTGAAAGAAGGCGTCACGCTTCATTTCCGCATGCTCCTCTGCCTCTTCATCCCTGCCCCATTGCTCTATTTGCCATTCTTCATCAATCCGCGAGGCATCCCAGGCGGCCTCTGACTTCATAAACTCCTCAGCCACTGCAACGGCCAAAACATATGAGCCTGACAACGTTACAAGGTCATGGAAGCCCGTAATCGCGAAATTACTCATACCCTGCATGACGTCGCGTAACTTTTGGAGTGTGTCTTCCGTCTGGGTCACCGGCATCACGCCAAACGTCGTCGACAACCTGGCACCGTGGGTTTCGCCGATCCATTCTAGAATCGGATCCCACACCTCTGCCTGCCGCGCGATCAACCCATCCGGGCCTTCTGCGCGATAACTCAACAGGTCCGTTCCCGCATATCCAATCAGGTGATCTTCGACGTCTGCGCGCTGAATGGAGAGCTTGTCGATGGCTGAATTCGCGGATCGCGTCCAAGGCATGGTGGTTGGATCGACCTTCTCAACCTGCGCCTCCCATTCCTCGGCAATGCGCTCAGCCATGTCGCGGGTCGGCACAACCAAAGCGGCCTACCCCGGTGTGCGCACGGTCCGGCCAGCAAGTTTCGCCTTAAATCCGTCGCCCGACTCGACAACCTCCACCAACTTCCAAAATCGCTTTAACGCCCACTCGCTCACAGCTCTTCCTCAT
>CAZMRS010000401.1:0-3039 GCA_964568435.1 uncultured Boseongicola sp.
CGAGCGCCGCGAGGGCCTGCGGTCCCGCGGCACGGGCGACGGCAGCGGGGAGAACGGGAACATGCGCGCCGACGTAAACGTCTCGGTTTGTCGCCCGGGCGATTACGAGAAGTATCAGGAAACGCAGGATTTCTCACACCTCGGGACACGGTGCGAAATCAAAAACATGAACTCGATGCGCTTTATCCAGCAATCGATCGAGGTCGAGGCGAGCCGTCAGAATGCGCTGCTTGAAGACGGCAAAGAGGTTGTGCAGGAAACGCGCCTATATGATCCGGACAAAGGTGAGACGCGCTCGATGCGGTCAAAGGAAGAAGCACATGATTACCGCTACTTCCCCTGCCCCGACTTGCTTCCGCTGGAGATTGAACAGGCGTGGGTCGACGACATCGCTGCCTCGCTACCCGAACTGCCAGATGCCAAGCGTATGCGCTTTGTGGCAGACTATGGGATGACCGAATACGACGCTTCGGTTCTGACGGCTGAGGTTGAGAATGCGACCTATTTTGAGGCCGTTGCAAAAGGTCGAGACGGCAAACTGGCCGCCAACTGGGTGATAAACGAGCTTTTTGGCAGGTTGAAGAAGGAAGACCTGGAAATTGGTGATAGCCCGGTTTCGGCAGACCAGCTTGGCGGTATCGTCGAACTGATCACGAAGGGCGACATCTCGGGCAAGATCGCAAAAGAGCTGTTCGAAATAGTTTGGACCGAGGGTGGAGACCCGGCGGCGATAGTCGAAAACCGCGGTATGAAGCAGGTCACTGACACCGGAGCCATCGAGACCGAAGTCGACCGGATTATCGCGGAAAACCCTGCGCAGGTCGAGAAAGCCAAGGTCAATCCAAAGCTTGCTGGTTGGTTCGTTGGTCAGGTGATGAAGGCAACTGGCGGCAAGGCAAACCCGAAGGCTGTAAACGAGATTGTTGCGGCAAAGCTTGGTCTTTGAGCGAAACACGTTAGGTTAAGGGCGCGGCAAGTTGGAGGAGCAACCCCGTGGTGAGGTTTGAATACAAAGCGGTCCCGGCACCATCGCGTGGCACCAAAGCAAAAGGCGTCAAAGCGGTCGAAGACCGGTTTGCCCTTTCGATGACCAACGTCTTGAATGAATACGCCGCAGACGGGTGGGAATTTGTTCGTGTTGAGACTCTGCCGTGTGAGTCCCGCAAGGGATTGACGGGCACACAGATCACCGACCAACCCATGTTGGTGTTCCGCCGCATCAATCAGGCTCAGCAGCAAAGCTCGTCCGAAGCCGCGCTGCCAACACTGACACTTGCCGCGCAATCGCCCGAGCCTGAGGTCGCTGAGCGCCGTGACCCGCCCATCAGCCGCCCGGCGGATTAAGGCCGCAAAACCTAGGCCTCTATCTTTAGTTCCAGCGCGCGAATACGTCCGACGAGCTCTTTTCCAAGAGCTGAATGCACTGCACGATGCCGCGCAATCCGGCTTAACTCGTTGAACGCAGACGACTTAATCGCGACTTTGAAGTGAGTTTCGCCGCCTTCGCGGAACCCAGCGTGCCCCCGATGGCTTTCACTATCATCAATGATTTCAAGATGACTTGGCTCAAACGCGTCTTGCAAACGTGACCTCATTTCTTCTGCTATCGACATTTTTTTGCGTCATGCCCCTTCAATCTTCGCCTCAAGACAGTAAACTCATGCGTCCGAGTCGGAAAGGTGCCTACCCCATGAAAGAAGATCCCTTCGGTTTTGACATCAGCGTTTCTTCGGACAAGAAGAAACGCTCGAGGACGCGCCGCGGTATGTCGGGTGCGTTTGAGACGTCGACCCGGGTCTGCGAACATGCGGGCTGTCAGGAAGTTGGACAATATCGTGCTCCGAAATCGCCAGATGATCTCGATGAATTCTACTGGTTCTGCAAAGACCATGTGCGCGAGTACAATTTGAAGTGGAACTTCTTTAACGGATCGACTGAAGAAGAGATGTCGGCGCAAGTCGACAAGGATCGCGTTTGGGGACGCGAGACCAAGCCATTTGGCAAACCCGGCGAAGAGCAACGCGCCTGGGCGCGTCTGGGTGTCGATGATCCGCACCAAATCTTAGGCGAAAACGCGACCCGCAATCCGGGCAAAAGCATCAACGGCACACGCAAGCTGCCGCCGACCGAACGCCGCGCGATCGAGATTCTCGAAGCTAAGGACCATTGGACCAAACAGGAAATTCGCAAGTCTTATAAAGCGCTTATCAAAGTCTTGCACCCTGACATGAATGGTGGAGACCGAAGCCAGGAAGAGCAGCTTTCCGAAGTTGTCTGGGCCTGGGATCAGATCAAGGACAGTCGCAACTTCCAGACATAGGCTGCGCACCTAGGTTTCAAACTCTCTGACTGTGTGGTGGCTTTCGGGACTGACCGGGCCACCCTAACCAGCGCACATCACCGCGAAAGCGCGGCCCATCTGAAATCTGTCCGGATGCAACATTTTTTTGCCACTTTGACGTTGAACATTCACGCACTCATCGCATGTTGATTCACATGCCGAACGCGCACGATAGATAGCACCAAGTTTCATAATCACACTTTGAGACAAATCGCCTTTGGAAACGGCCAAAGTCTTGCACGAACTCCAAAAATAAGGCACGTCAACGCTATCTTATCACGTAAATGCGCTGTGAAACTAAGGATTGGTTATGGACTATACTCGGATCGATACCGACGCGAAGCCAACGGAAGAAGTGAACATCCGGGAAGTCTTTGGAATCGACAGCGACATGAAGGTTCGTGGGTTCTATGAATCAAACGAGCGCGTGCCGGAAGTTGACCCGACCTACAAGTTTGATCCCGACACCACGTTGGCGATCCTTGCTGGTTTCCAGTACAACCGCCGCGTTCTGATCCAAGGCTACCACGGCACCGGTAAATCGACCCACATCGAACAGGTTGCAGCGCGCCTGAACTGGCCTTGTGTACGCGTCAACCTCGACAGCCACATCAGCCGGATTGACCTGATCGGTAAGGACCAGATCAAGATCGACAAAGGCATCCAGTACACAGAGTTCCAGGAAGGCATCCTTCCCT
>CAZMRS010000402.1:0-3034 GCA_964568435.1 uncultured Boseongicola sp.
CAGAAGGCAACCTGCAAACGCCAACAACGGCAGCGTCGGCGAAATATCCGAATGATTTCAGATGATTGGCGCGCTCACCAAGATCGGTCGGCGCCTCCGCTATTACTTCGTTTACGAACCCATCGCGTATTGCATCCAGCGTCGCCTGGTGCTCGCGCATTGCATTGATGATCGAGAGCGGATCGTCGTCCCTGCGGAAGCTAAGCTGCTGTGCCGCCGGTACAGATTCAAGCGAAGGCAACTCATCAGCGCGTGCCAAAAGCTCGGTTGGATAAGGCCCCATGTGAAACGGGCGATCTTTCGAGGAAAACAAACGCTGGGCCATCTTGGATCGTTCTATTAGTGCATTGCGTCGTACATGAGGAGAGTGTGCTCGACAAAAGTGTCAAAGCGGCAAAGCAACTGTCTCCTTCAGTGATTGCAGTGCAATTGCAGTCTTTACATTCGCGACGGACTTATGGGGTAGCAAACTGCGGTTGATGAACCTGCTTAAGTCTTCGAGATCTTCGCAGACAACTTTGAGATGATAGTCCATCTCGCCGGTAAGGGCATAAGCCTCTAGAACGTTGGGCAACGTGTTGACCAATTGCCTGAACCGCTCTGCATTTCTTTCATCGTGGGTCGACAACGACACTGATACCAGTGCCGTAATGTTCAGCTGCACGCGTTTGGGATCGACCACCGCTGTGTATTTCGCAATGACACCCGCCTTCTCCAGCGCGGTCCTGCGGCGAGAACACACCGAAGGCGAAAGACCCACTTCTTCCCCGACCTCACCATTGGTCAGTCGACCATCCTTTTGCAGGGCTACGAGGATTTTTCGATCTAGATCATCCATGTCGTCAATTCATTCACTATTTTTGCTATTCCTGCACAAATCATCCGCATTTTCATGGCGTTTGGCGAAGATTGCAAGCAACGTGCGCCCATCATCACCTATTCTTGCAAGAAGGTATCACCTGTTGGAGATAAGTACATGGGCCCCTTCCCGCACAATGCCCCGAAATCGAAGATTACGGCTGAGAACCCAGCGGGCACCGATGGCTTCGAGTTCGTTGAGTTTGCGCATCCCGAACCACAAAAGCTTCGCGACCTGTTTGCGAAAATGGGATACAGCCATGTCGCCACGCACCGCAGCAGGGCCATAGAGCTTTGGCAGCAGGGCGATATCACCTATGTCATCAATGCCGAACCTGGCACGCATGCGGCTGGTTTCATTGAAGAACACGGCCCCTGCGCGCCTTCAATGGGGTGGCGTGTTGTTGATGCTCAACACGCCTTTGAACATGCGGTGAAGAATGGGGCCAAGCCTTATACAGGCGCTGGAAAAATGATGAACGTTCCCGCAATCGTGGGGATTGGTGGGTCTCTTATCTACTTCATCGAGAATTATTATGAAGCGAGCCCCTACAACGACGAATTTGAGTGGATTGAGAACGCGCATCCATCGGGGATCGGCTTCTACTATATCGATCACCTGACCCACAACGTCTTCAAAGGAAACATGGACGCCTGGTTCCGATTTTACGGCGACCTGTTCAACTTCAAGGAAATTCGCTTCTTTGACATCGAAGGCAAGTACACTGGTCTGTTCAGCCGCGCGCTGACGTCCCCATGCGGACGCATTCGCATCCCAATCAACGAAGACCGCGGCGAGACTGGCCAGATCGTCAACTACCTCAACAAGTACAAAGGCGAAGGCATTCAGCACATCGCTGTCGGTGCGCGTGACATCTACGACTCTGTTGATGCGATTGCCGACCGAGGCATAGGATTCATGAAGCCGCCGCCGGCGGCATACTATGAGCTATCCAGGACGCGTGTCGCCGGTCACGAGGAACCGATTGACCGAATGGCCAAGCACGGCATTCTGATCGACGGCGAAGGCGTCGTCGACGGAGGAGAAACCAAGATCCTGCTTCAGATTTTCTCCAAGACAGTGATCGGGCCCATTTTCTTCGAATTCATTCAACGCAAGGGCGACGATGGATTTGGCGAGGGCAATTTCAAAGCGCTCTTTGAGTCAATCGAAGCCGAGGAACTTGCAAACGGGGACTACGGAGACCTGGAAAAGGCATCGGCCTAGCCAAGGGCTAATGCGGCAAATCTCCAAAACTTCTTCTGATTTTCGTTCAGGGCGATCACACGTGTTGAGGGTGATCGCTAGAAAACGACGAACTCATCGGATCTCGCCCGAGTGGGGTCCATATGGTTGATCTTTCTAAATGTGTCTGCAATTTCAAAGCTATAGGAGAGCTCGCCCGAAACATGCTGCCAACTTCATTTTAGATATTGCAGTAAAATTGCCACAACTTTGAGCTGTGCCAATAAAAGAGGCTATCTTCACGAAGAAATCGTGTAGCATCGATATAACAGATTTTTGTATTGACGAATTCGCAGATTTTTTAAGCTGCGCAATCTAATACTCGCGCAGCACATAAGTTCCTCCCTGACTGGACGGCCGTGCTTGCACGGCCATTTTTTTTGGAACTCCAAATCAGTTGGTGCTTTCCAGTTCTTCTGGCTGACCTACGACCACGAATTGCAACTTTTCAGGCTGGTAAAGTCGCTTTGCCACGCGCCGGATATCTTCCAGTGTCACAGCCTCAACGCGATCATTCCGGGAAGTGATGTAGTCGGGCGTCAATCCAGTCGTTTGCATGCCCACGAGAATGCGCGCTATCGGTCCATTGCCGTCAAAGCGTAAAGGGTAGGCCCCGGTCAAATACGTCTTTGCCGCGTTCAGTTCTTCTGCGGTCACCCCGCCCTCAGCGATGCGTGACCATTCGTCCCGCACAACGTCGATTGCCTCGGACACTCTGTCATTTGCAGACGCAAATTGCCCGAGCAACATGTCGGCGTGATCGTAGTTTACCAGATAAGACCCGATTCCATACGTCAGCCCGCGCTCTTCGCGCACCTCCTTGGAAAGACGCGATTGGAGGCCGGAACCGCCAAAAATCTCGTTAGCCACAAAAGCTGCGAAAAAGTCAGGGTCGTCCCGTGGGATGCCGGGATGCCCAAAGAAGGCGAC
>CAZMRS010000403.1:0-3021 GCA_964568435.1 uncultured Boseongicola sp.
TGTGCTCGTCTTCATCAATGGCAAGAGACCCGGCGCGAATATTTTCGAGGTTTTCCAGCACACTCATCAAGCGATTGTCGGCACCGTCTGCCTCAAGTTCTGCCAAGACCAGACGCGCGGCCTCGGTTTGGTCAAGGCACGCAAGAGCGGCCTTGCCGTTTGCGGTCGTGGTGAGCGGGAAAGTCTCGCCAATGCTCGATACGGTGCGCAGGCGGTGCGTTCCGACAATCTGGTCGATGAAATGCATGCGCCCGCGCTTCAAAACGGCAAGGTCGACCGTTTCGCCAGTTTTCGCCGCAATGTCCCGCATCACTGGACGTAAACGCTCTTTCAAATCGCCTGCGGCAGCTTGTGCCAGACTATGAATCTCAGGCCCGAGCCTGATTCCCCCACTCCCGCCATCCGAGACAATAAATCCCTCGGCACTGAGCGCTGCGACAATGCGCTGTACCGTAGATCGGGGCAAATTCACACGCGTTGCGATCTGCCCAAGGCTCATCCCTCCAGAGCTTTGAGCAAGTGCTCGAAGTATGCTGGTCGCGCGTGAAATTACTTGAATACTTGAGATATTTTGAGTTTCGACAGTCGTCATTTCTTCTCTCAAAAGGGGTCTTTGCCAGATGGTATTCATCTCGAGATAGCCCGCAATGCGGTGCAAATCAAGACTTGACCGGAATACGATACAGTCGCACCATATTGCAAAACAGTTAGGCTCGACGGGAGGAGACGACGATGGCGATTACTGTTCGTGGCATTGAATTTCAGGAAAACACCAACAACGACATGGGGCTTGAGTTCTACAATCTCAGCCACCGGTATGGATTTCAGTGCCCCAACTGGCCGTATTTCCGCGACGTCCAGATTGAGCGGATGCACTACATGGCGAAGTCGGGCGTCCTGAGCCAGACCCTCACCACGACGATGCATGTGACCACTCATATCGACGCCCCCGCGCATGTGGTGCAGGGCACACCATTCATCGACGAGGTGCCGCTCCCGCATTTCTTTGGATCGGGGCTGGTCGTGAACATCCCTAAGAAGATGTGGGAGCCAATCACTGCCGACGATCTTGAGAAGGCCTGTGGTCACGCCATCCGCAAGAACGATGTCCTGATCATCAACACAGGTTGGCATCACCAGTACGAAGATGGCGATTACTTCACCCATTGCCCCGGGCTCGTGCCGTCGGCAGGGGAGTGGATGGTCGAGAAAGGCATCAAAGTTGTCGGCCACGATACTCAGGCCAACGACCACCCGTTGGCGACCGCAATCGGTCCGCACCGGAACGGGCCGCTGCACCCGCATCTGGCCGAAGAGTATAAAGAATGGTCCGGCGGCATTCCTTGGGACGAGGCTTTCCCGGAATGGGAGCCGGTGCACAACATCCTCTTCAAGAATGGCATCCTGGGCATCGAAAACGTTGGCGGTGACCTGGACGCCGTGACGGGCAAGCGCTGCACCTTCGCCTTCTTCCCATGGAATTGGGACCGCGGTGATGGCTGCATTATCCGGCTGGTCGCCATGATCGACAAAGGTCAGAACTACCGGATCGAAGCTGGCGAGAGCTTCTGATGCTCATCAAGCGGTTCGAAGACGCAGGCGTGTACGAGGCCCCAAATCATTGGGGTGTCACCGGCTTGCGACTTCAAGGATTTGAGGATGGCGGCCCCGAAAACCAGTGGGTGGGATACAGCCAATTCCTTCCTGGCGGCGGCGCGGGACCAGACAGCACGCCATTCGAGAAGGTCTATGTCGTCCTTGAGGGTGAGATGACCCTTGAATGGGACGGCAGAACCGAGGTGCTAGGGCCAATGGATAGCTGCACGGTGCCACCCGGCCAGGAGCGCAGGATCGAGAATAAGTCGAACCACGTCTGCAAAATGCTGGTTGTGATTCCGTATCCGGAGGGGGGACGCCCGAAATGAGTTTATCTGACCCAATTTCGATGTTCGATGTCGCCGGCAAAGTGGCGCTGATCACTGGTGCGTCGGGTGCCTTTGGGGCGGTGGCCGCAGAAGCGCTGTCAGGCGCAGGTTGTAAACTGGTCCTCGCTGCCGGCAACGCCGCGGCGATGGCTGAAGTCGCAGGGCGTTGCAAAGGTGAGGTTGTCCAGATCAATGCACGTCCAGACAGCGAAGACGCGTGTGAGGCTCTTGTGGCGAAGGCGGTCGAGGCGTTTGGTCGACTAGATATTCTCGTTGTTGCGTCTGGCATGAACAAGGTTGCACTCATCAACGATATGGAGCCCTCGACGTTCGAGGGCATCATGGATGCCAATGTCACGCAGTCTTGGCTGATGGCGCGCGCCGCTGCCGGGCAGATGAAGGCGCAGGGTGAGGGCGGTAAGATCGTTCTCATGTCCTCGGCAAGAGGATTGCTTGGTCATCCAGCGGGGTACACAGCATATTGCGCCTCCAAGGCTGCGGTCGACGGGATCACCAAAGCGCTGGGCTGCGAGCTGGGGCCGACGGGCATTACGGTAAATGCAATAGCGCCAACAGTGTTCCGGTCGCCCTTGACGGCTTGGATGTTCGGCGATGACGACCATGCCAAAACGGTGCGCACAGGGTTCTTGGCGCGTGTTCCGAAAGGACGTCTGGGAGAGCCCGAAGATCTGGCGGGCCCGTTGTTGTTCCTCGCTTCGCGTGCGAGCGATTTCTACACCGGGCACATCCTTTACGCTGACGGCGGGTACACAGCAGGATGAGCCGGGTCGCCGTCATCGGTGGCGGCCTGATGGGCCATGGCATTGCGCTTACTTTTGCGCGGGCGGGTCACGATGTGGCGGTGGTCGAGCCGGTAGACGAGATGCGGCGCAGCCTTGCCGCCCGTGTGCGTGAAAGTTTGGCGCTGCTCGGCGCGGGTGCGGACGAGATCGATGGAGCGGTAAAGCGAATAGCGACGTTTCAGGACGTCCCCGAGGCCGTGCAGGCTGCAGACTATGTGTTTGAAGCTGCACCAGAAAAGCTTGAACTCAAGCAAGCACTTTTTGCCGAGATCGAGGCGTATGCTCCTGACAAT
>CAZMRS010000404.1:0-3018 GCA_964568435.1 uncultured Boseongicola sp.
GATGCCAGACGGCGGATCACTGTTGACGATGACGTACTACGGCGCGGAAAAAGTGATGCCACATTACAACGTGATGGGCGTCGCGAAGGCCGCGCTGGAAGCGAGCGTGCGCTACATTGCGGAAGACCTCGGAAAAGACGGTATCCGCTGCAACGCGATCTCGGCCGGAACAATCAAAACACTCGCGGCCTCGGGCATAGGGGATTTCCGCTACATTCTGAAGTGGAACGAGAACAACTCGCCCCTCCGCCGCAATGTGACGATTGAGGATGTGGGCGGTGCTGCGCTGTATCTTTTGAGCGACCTTGGACGCGGCGTCAGCGGCGAAGTTCATCATGTCGACGCCGGGTACCACGTTGTTGGGATGAAGAACCCGGACGCTCCGGATATGACGTTGGAGCGCAATAAATGACCGATCGGCTTCCACACGAGAAAGGTTTTCACGTCTCTTGGGATCAAATTCATCGCGATTCCAGAGCCTTAGCCTGGCGTCTTGATGGCCGCGGACCTGACAATGGCGCTTGGAGAGCGATCGTCGCTATTACGCGCGGCGGCATGGCGCCCGCGATGATCGTTGCGCGTGAACTGGATGTTCGGACAGTCGATACGATCAGCGTGAAATCCTACCACAACCAGGATCAAGGCGAGGCCGAAGTGCTGAAATCGCCCGACGCCGAGATGATGAGCGACGGCACAGGTATTTTGATCGTCGATGATCTTGTAGATTCGGGGAAAACGCTTGAATTGGTGCGCAGCATGTATCCCAAAGCGCATTTTGCGACGGTCTATGCCAAGCCCAAAGGCGAGCCAATGGTAGATACGTTTATCACCGGGGTGAGCCAGGACACCTGGATCTTTTTCCCTTGGGATATGGCGTTGCAATACGTCGAACCTTATCGCGGCACCGATTGATGCGCATTCATCCGGCGATGGCCGCAACGGAAGCGCCACCTGTCATGGAGGCGCGGCGCTGGATTGAAGGAGTCTCTTTCCCTGCTGAGCGACCTCTTCTGAACGTTTCGCAAGCAGCACCTGTTGACCCGCCGCCGCAGGCATTACGCGAGGCGATTGCAGACTTTGCGGTGAATGTTCCAGAGGCGCATCTTTATGGCCCAGTGCTGGGACTGCCGGATTTGCGCGAAGCGGTGGCCGCCGAATGGGGCTTGTCTTACGGCGGTGACGTGACATCGAGTGACGTCGCGATTACCTCGGGATGCAACCAGGCTTTTGCCGCTGCCATGTCAACGATTGCAGGAAAAGAAGATGAAGTTCTCCTTCCAATGCCTTGGTATTTCAACCATAAAATGTGGTTGGATATGTCGGGGGTCGACGCCGTTCCTCTGCCGTGTAACCCCGAACTGATACCGGATATTGACGCGGCCAAGGCCCTGATAACGGACAAAACACGCGCCATTGTTTTGGTGACGCCAAACAACCCGACCGGTGCCGAGTATCCGGCGGGTGTCGTCCGCGCGTTCTTCGAGCTTTGTCAGTCAAACGGTCTGTCGTTGATTGTAGATGAGACATATCGCGACTTTCATGCCGTTGAGGGCGCCCCGCACGATCTGTTTCAGGACCCCGACTGGCGCGAAACGCTGGTACAACTCTATTCCTTTTCAAAAGCATATCGGCTGACCGGGCACAGGGTTGGGGCGGTTGTGACGTCGCCAGAGCGGCTGATGGAGATTGAGAAGTTCCTCGATACCGTTGCGATCTGCGCCAATCAACTTGGACAAATGGCCGCCCTGTGGGGCATGCAAAATCTGAGGCAGTGGCTTGGCGGTGAGCGCGCCGAGATCCTGAAAAGACGGGCGGCCATTGAAGCGGAACTTCGCGCCCTTCCCGGCTGGGAGGTTTTGGGAGTGGGCGCCTATTTTGCCTATGTGCGCCACCCCTATCAGACGCCTTCGGATGAGGTCGCCAAGCGTTTGGTGACGGAGGCTTCGGTGCTGGCGTTGCCGGGAACGATGTTCATGCCGGAAGGCGACGCGTTTGGACGCGAAACGTTGCGCATCGCTTTTGCAAATATCGACGTGGCCGGAATTGCCGAATTGGCCCGCCGATTGAGATCAACTGTGCTTTAGAATGCGGGCTGTTTCGCCTGTTGCTCTTGCGTGGCTTGGAGCGCTCGGGTAGGACGTCGCGACCGCTGCAAAAGGACACCTGCACATGGCTAAGAAAAAGGCGTCAAACGTCTTCGTCTGGATCATAATGCTGCTTTTGATTGCCGGGCTAGCAGGCTTTGGCGCAACGAACTTTGGCGGCTCTATTCGCAACGTTGCAACGGTCGGCGACACGGATGTTGATGTCGACATTTATGCGCGCACCTTGCAGGCGCAGATGCGGAATTATCAGCAGTTGACCGGCCAAGTTCTGACGATGCGTCAGGCTCAGAATCTTGGGTTTGATCGGGCGGCATTGAGCCAGGTTGTCCGGGACGCGGCCCTTCAGAATGCAACGCGGGATGCAGGCATTTCCATTGGCGATGAAAACGTCGGAGAGGAAGTTGCGCAAACGCCGTCGTTTCAGGGCCTTGGCGGCACGTTCGACCGGCAGACATATGAATTGGCGCTTCGCCAGAACGGTGTGACCGTTCGCGAATACGAAGATCAAATCCGCAACAGCATCGCGACGGGCCTGCTCAGCGCCGCGGTGCAGTCGGGAATTGAGACGCCTGACATCTTTACAAACACGCTTTTCAACTATGCGCGCGAAGGCCGTGACATTACATGGGCACGGCTCAGCGAGGCGGACTTGGCGGAGCCGATTGGCGAACCGACAGATGCGGACCTACGTGCCTTTCACCAGGAAAACCCGGAGCCGTTCACACTGGGGGAAACCCGCGTCATCAACTACGCATGGCTGACGCCCGACATGATTGTGGGCGATATTCAGGTCGACGATGCGCAGCTACGCACGCTCTACGACAGCCGCCTATCGAGCTACTTGCAGCCCGAGCGCCGGTTGGTTGAACGCTTGGTGTTCGCCACCGAAGCGGATGCAGAAGCTGCCAGCGCG
>CAZMRS010000405.1:0-2995 GCA_964568435.1 uncultured Boseongicola sp.
TGAACGCCGTGCTCGATCACATGGCCAGGGAAGCAAAGCCAGAGGCGTTTTGAGGAGGTTCTGCTCGTCGCTCAGGGCCTGATTTCTTGCTTCGAGATTGCCGCGGCGGGCCCGCAGAAGGGGCTGGCAGGATCACTCGCAACCCCAGTCCCCGACATCTGCCTGCAATCGAAGCGGTTCTTGAAGGCGTTTGCCCAATAAGACAGCACAGCGATGCAATTCAGAGTCTAAAGTGAGTGGAAACAGTCTGTATTCATTTACAAACCTTCGAATTACCGCTAACACTCTAAAGTTATTGTGTATTTGGGGGGTTTGTTATGAACCGTATAACTATGGCCATCGGGGCGCTTGCATTGTCTGCAACTTCCGCGATGTCCGCAACTTACGACCCGACATTTGTTGAAAGCAGTGGCAACCGGCCGTTCTCGGAAGGCGACATTACTGGTGTTCGGGATATTGGCACGATTGACGCTGGTGAGTCCGTTGGAATCGCTGGGCGCATCGTGAGGGCTGTTGATACTTGGTCGTTCACCACTGTGACGGACTGGATGATCTCATTTGTCGATCTGGCAATTGACGATCAGCAGTTCTTCGACAGCTCAAACATCGAGGTTCCCGAAGGCGACTTCGCGTCCAACGATGATACGACCACTGCGATATTCTCGATCTTCCAGGAAGGCATTGCCGAAGCTGTGTACTCTGCGACGATCACAGCAACGAAAGGCGGCGTCGGAACCGAGGACCTTCTGAGCTACAACGGCGGTGCCGGTGTGTTCACCTTGGTTATCGATGGTCAGCCAAGAAGCCCTGGCGCAACTTACGATATCGGAGTGTCGACAGTTCCACTTCCAGCTGCAGGTTGGCTCCTGTTCGCCGGCGTCGGCGGCTTGGCTGCGATGAAGCGTCGTAAAAAGGCGGCTTGATTAACAGTCCGAGACCTGGAGAATTAGGAAAGGCGGTGCGTATTTGCGCCGCCTTTTTGTTGTCGGATCTCAAATCAAATTGCCCTCACAAGGGAGAAATTCAACATCCGTGAAAGCGGCGCCCGTTCATATGGCAACGGAAGCCAAACCCGCGGCGTTCTTGGCGTTTCGGCGGGTCATTCTCACACCACACTTGATTTCATGGCCGCTCTGATGCGACTCTGAGGCAGCTTGATGGAAAGCAGAGCTGCGGTTCGCCCCGCAGTTTGCACCGTCTCTATCTGCATCGTACCTCCAAGGAGTGTGCCATGACACCAAACAGCACCAGCCCAGCCCCGGCACAGCCAGCCGCCCCAAAGGTTAACAAGCTGACAGCCGACGACATCAAAGCGTCCCTCAAAGCAGGCGTCTCCGATTTTCAGGCGTATCCGGTTATGAGCGGCTTTTTCGGCTTGTTCTACGCAGCATTCGGCATCTTCTTCGTCTGGAGCCTCATCTGGCTCGGCAAGATCTGGATGGTCATTCCTGCGGCCGTGGGCTTCCCTCTGATCGCGCCGTTCGCCGCCGCCGGTCTCTATGAAATGTCCCGCCGAAGACAGAAAGAACAGAGCTTCGGCTGGTCCGACATCCTCACCGTCATGGCCCATCAGCGCAAACGTGAAATGGGCTGGATGGCCTTTGTCACCTTGTTCATTTTCTGGGTCTGGTTCTATCAGTTCCGGACATTACTCGTGGTGATCCTCCAGAATTCTGCCTTTTCCGATTTGGATGGGTTTCTCGCGACCGTGTTCTTCACACCGGAAGGCTGGCTCTTTCTCGCCATTGGCACCTGCGTCGGCGCGCTTCTGTCAGCGATCCTCTTCTCGTTGACCGTCGCCTCGATGCCCATGTTGCTCGACAGGGACATCGATTTTGTGTCCGCCATGCTCACTTCGCTGCGCGTCGTGTCCGAGAACAAGACCGTCATGCTCGTCTGGGCTGCGATTATTTCGATCACCATGATTTTGTCGATGGTACCAGCGTTCCTGGGCTTGGTCGTCACGCTGCCCGTTCTCGGGCACACGACGTGGCATCTCTATCAGCGGGCTGTGACCCCTCTGGAGGACTAAGCGTCGCCTGACAGGGTGCGGCAGCGAGACTCCAAAAAAAAAAAATGACAGGTGTTTGGTGTGACGTTAGCCCTCTCCCTTCACCACCCCTTAACACATTTCCAACATTGTCCCCCGACCAAAGGGTTAACACTTCGTAACACCGCCGAACGCGCGCACCGACGTAATACCGACGTGATACCGACGCAATACCGACGTGCTCGATTTAGGGAAAACATTTATAAATCAGAGACTTATTAGAAATCGATCCGATAACCCAAAACACCCCACCGAACGCCCCATTAACCCTTCGTTCAACAGTTCGGTATGTTCACAGCCAAACCGCCGAGCGCTGTTTCCTTGTACTTTTCGCTCATATCCTGCCCGGTTTGCCGCATCGTCTCGATCGCCGAGTCCAGCGGCACGAAATGCGTTCCGTCACCTCGCATTGAAAGCGACGCCGCTGATACCGCCTTGATCGCACCAAGGCCGTTCCGCTCGATACACGGCACCTGCACAAGTCCCCTGACCGGATCGCAGGTCATTCCCAGATGATGCTCAAGCGCAATCTCTGCCGCGTTCTCAACCTGCTTCGGCGTTCCGCCTAGAACTGCCGCAAGCCCCGCAGCCGCCATGGCCGACGCCGACCCGACCTCCGCCTGACATCCACACTCAGCCCCGGAAATCGAGGCGTTGAACTTCACCAACCCACCAATCGCGGCTGCCGTCAGCAGGAACTCCCCGACCTGCCGCTCAGACGCGCCCGGAACATGCTCCAGCCAATATCGAATGGTCGCCGGAATAACCCCCGCCGCGCCGTTTGTCGGAGCCGTCACAACCTGACCACCGGCGGCGTTCTCCTCGTTCACGGCCATGGCGTAAACGCTGATCCAGTCATTTATCACATGCGGCGCCATCATGTTCATGCCCCGTTCGGCCTCTAACGCGCGTTTGATGCCCGCCGCCCGGCGCTTGACCTTCAAG
>CAZMRS010000406.1:0-2994 GCA_964568435.1 uncultured Boseongicola sp.
ACACGGGCACGGCCGATGGCACGCTGCTGCCCTTCGATGCCCCCAACGACACGGCGAGTTTCATTGAAGCTTTCCTACGCAAGGAGGAGCCTACGTGGGCGGGACCGGTGGCAGGAGCCCCCTGCCCTCTCGCCGAGTTTTGGAAGGCGATTAACTCGGTGCGGGTGATCGGTCCTGCACCCATCATCGATGCGATGAAGGCTGTCCAGGCGATGGAGGAAGACGCGGAGTTCTTCGCCGTCCCTGCAGCGTCAACAAAGGAAGCTCTGCTCGATGCGGTAGACATGGTGCTGCTCCCGATGCTCGACGGAATCGTCGTGCAGGATGCGGAATTTCTTGCTGATAAAGCCGTGGAGGTCTTTGGTCTTGATGCTGACCAGAGCAAACGGGTCAAAGCGCGGATGGCCTCAGTGGCTGTATGATGGAGACGCTCGACCGGGCTATCAACGACTATGCGGCAGGGGTGTTTCTGCGGTATTTCCGGCAAGGGACACTAGCGGGGGCGGGAAGCCCTCATCTTGATCATGCACGAGACTTGGACTTGCTTCGCGCGCATTGGGCTCTATCGGAACCAGTGCGGACCTTTCTATCCTATGTGCTGACGCATCGTCACGAAGCGCAAAGCCTGCTGCAGTTCGTCAAACGGACCGATGATGCCGTCGCGCGTGGGCGGATCGATGCGCGTGGCACTATGCTAGCGCGGCGTGTAGCCGGACATCCGTCACTCGTGGTCTACGAAGAGCCAGTGCGAAGCTTCAATACGGGTCCAAATCAAGTAGTGGCATGGGTGGTTCAGACGGTTTCGACCTACGCGACGCGGCTCTTCGCCGTTCAGCCGAATGGATCGGCCTATGCCGATCTGGTCGAAGAAATCATGACTGACGTCACGGCGGTAAAGCGCCTCGACGCATTGCGCGAGGTGCTCAAGAGCGTGTCCGTCCATCGCAGGCCGGGGCCAGGCGCGTTGCGGGACGCCGCGCGATCGCGGCGGATGATATACCGCCTAGCCATAGCCGCCTATGACACGCTCGCGCGGATTGAGGCGGGGGACGAAAAGGCGCTGCGGAGCGTTCTAGGAAGCACGCTAATCGGACCTTTGGAACAGTGGCGACGCTTCGAATTGGCCGTTGGACTCGGGATAGGTGAATCTCTCGCGGCGGAGACCGGCGAGCCGATGACCCTTGCCTTACTCGGAAAGACATCTGGAGCTCCGATCATTTCGTGCGGGCGCTATGACATTTTCTGGCAGAGTGGCGGCGGGCTGTTCGCCGCTCCCGCCCTGGAGCCCTCCGAAAAGCGACTAGAAGCGGCTCTGACAGCCTATGGAATGCATCTCGCAGCAGATCGGCCGGATTTGGTGATCACCGACCGGCTTGCCGGTCAGGCGAAGGGAATTGTCGAGGTCAAATATCTGGTGGGAGACACGGCAAGCGCCCGCTTCCGCGAAGCTGCGGGACAAATCGTTCGCTATGCGCGGGGCTATGCCCCTGAAACGGAGATAGACGCTCTGGTCCGCTCCTCACTCATTGCTCTTAACCGCAGCCCCCCTGCCCTTCTGGATGAAGCCGCCGCAGCACCGCGCGCAGTGGATTTCGAAGGGTTAACCGATGGACGGTTGCGGCTTTGGGTTCGGGAGAGGCTGCTTGCTCCCCCTGCATAGGAAATGGCAGAGGGAGAAGTGTTTACTCGGCGGCAATCTTGGACGAAGCCTTCTTGCGCATTGAGGCGGGGCGTTGAGCGCCACCGTCGGCAAAAAGCGGTACTTGCTCCTCATTCACCGGAAGGGCGCACGGCGATGCAATTTCGTAGGGAATGCCGCGATCCTTTGGCAGAGGTTGGAGTGTCGGTTCAAAGCGGGCACGGGCACCGAGCAAATACTCCTCGGACAACTCGCAACATGTCCAACGGCGCTTCAGATTTTCAGCAACAACGCCTGTGACACAGGAGCCGCCGAACGGATCAACCACTAAATCTCCTGGATCAGTCAGGAAGCGAATGAAGTATTCAGGGAGCTGTGCAGGAAAGCGCGCCGGGTGAATCGGGATATTCTCGGCGCGACAATTATCCTGATAGCGCCCGTTGGACTCTGTGTTCGCGATAGCCAGCAAGTTCGGCGGGACAGAACCGCCATTGTCCTTGTTAAACTTGTCAGAAATGTCGTGTCCAGATGGGCGTAGCTTAGCTTTATAGCCATTCTTCAGCAGATGTTTCATCGACTTGGAATAAGGTTGAAGGACGCGTTTGTTATTGGCCTTCGGAAACGGTGTCTTTGAGAGCCACCAGACGGTGTTCACAGCATCTTTGACACGCACCCTGCGGACATTGACCCACTCCGCTGGTGTTGGGAGCTTAGAAGGGTTGAACCAGTAATGCTCCTGGCACAGATGAAAACCATACTCCTCGACCAACATGACGAGAAGTTTGAAGTGGTAGAGGCTGCGAGTTGGCTGACCCGGCACCCAGGCGCCGCCAATGTCGATAACCAGACTACCTGTGTCTTTCAAAACGCGATGCGCACCTTCGGCAAAAGGTCGAAACCAGTCGCAGTATCGGTCCGCATCTTCATTTCCATAGCTCTTCTTTCGCACCAGTCCGAAAGGCGGAGAAGTCATGATGAGATCGACACTGTTCTCCTTCGCCTTGTTCAACAAATAGCTTCGACTATCGCCCCAAAGGATTTCACCATGGTCGGTCTTGTGAAACGGTCGCAGTAGCTTAGCGGGGAAGTCGCGCGGATCGGTCCGTTTAGGCCCTAAGTCAGGCTCTTCCACCTGGGCAAACTGTGCATGAAGAGCCCGGAAGTATTCACTAAGAGAGCTAAATCCTTGTGCTGCCGCTGCGGCTTCTATCTCTGATCGCTCTTCCTCTGTGAGACGAACGTTTGCGGCCTTAGTCCTTGGATTCGTTGCTTTTGGTCGCGCCATTTGATTCCTCGCCTGTTTTACAAACGCACCCTAGCTGAGGGTTTTTTGTAATACAACAACCAGATGGACT